>QQUL01000120.1 GCA_008501565.1 Armatimonadota bacterium | reverse complement strand
CCGGATCAACCGCGTACTGGCCCGGGGACAGCACATCGGTGCTGATATCGCTGTCGAACTTCCAGACCCGACCGATGAAGTGGTCGTGATCGAGACTTGCCTCACGCATGCGATACCTCCACCGTGCGGGGATCTGCGATGGACCCGGCGATGGCAGAGGCAGCAACCGTTGCGGGTGATCCCAGATAGATCTCGGCAGCGGCGTGGCCCATACGACCCGTGAAATTCCGATTGTGGGTGCCGATGCACCGTTCACCCTCGGCGAGCAAACCGCCGTGACCGCCGAAGCAAGGACCGCAACCCGGCGCAAGCACCGTGGCACCTGCATCCACGAGTTTGGCGAGAACACCGCTGTCGGTGGCTTCCTTCATGACGGACTGCGATGCCGGGGCGACGATGAGTCTGACCCCCGGGGCAATGTGTTTGCCATCGAGAACGGCAGCGGCAGCGCGGAGATCCTCGATGCGTCCATTGGTGCAGGATCCGATGAAGGCCTGATCTATCGTCGTGCCTTCTACTTCGGTGACCGAGCCAACGTTGTCGACGTCGTGGGGGCGAGCTACCTGGGGATCGAGATCGGTCAGTGTGATCTCATGGATCGCTTCATAGGTCGCGTCGGGATCTGGACCATACCGTTCGGTGCCTTCCCCGGTTTGTGCGATCAGGTATTCATCGGTCACCTCGTCAGCAGCGAACAGCCCGAACTTCGCTCCCATTTCGACTGCCATGTTCGACACGGTCAGTCGTGAGGACATGTCGGCATGCTTGACCGCCGGGCCACCGAACTCCATTGCCTTGTATTGGGCTCCGTCGGACCCGTAGCGACCGGCGAGGTGCAGGATGACGTCCTTCCATGTGACGCCGGGTTGGAGGTCTCCGAACATTTCAAACCGGATCGTCTCGGGAACCCGGAACCACAGTCGTCCTGTAGACAGGGCATAGACCATGTCCGACGTGCCGATACCCGTGCCTCCGGCACCAAGCGCTCCATACGTTGTCGTGTGTGAGTCCGTCCCTACGATCAACATCCCGGGTCGCACGTGGCCACCCTCGGGAAGAAGCTGGTGGCAGATACCCGCCCCGGCGTCATAGAAGCTCTCAATCCCGAGGCGCGTCACGTGTTCCCTGATCCGCTTGTGGAGAGCCGCGGCTTCAGCGGAAGGTGCAGGGACAAGGTGGTCGATCACAACCGCCACCTTGCTTCGATCGAAGATCTCGTCACCCTCGACCTCTTGGAGCATGTCAAAGACCTGCGCCGCAAAGATGTCGTGGAGCAGCGCAAGGTCTATTTGTGCGACGACGAACTCTCCCGCACTCACCGTGTCGCCTCCGGCGGCTCCTGCGAAGATGCGTTCTGCGAGGGTCATGCCCATGGCGTTGGTCCCTTCACCCTGCTCCGAGGCTTCGGCCCCCGCAAACGTAGAGAGTTTGACCGGTCACATATGACGATTCGTCTGCAGCGAGGAACAGCGCCGCGTTGCCGATGTCGGCTGGTGTACCGATCCTGCGGGCCGGGATCGTCTTGATGAGGCGCTCCTGCACCTCATCCTTGAGGCCGCGGAACAGCGGCGTATCAACGAGAGCGGGTGCAATGACGTTTGCGGTGACGCCGAACCGTGCCATTTCGAGGGCAAGGGTGCGGGTCAGGGAGATCACGGCGCCTTTTGATGCTGCGTAGTTCGCCTGACCGGGGCCACCAAGCCACGCTCGGGACGACACGTTGATGATCCGACCCGAGTTCTGCTCCATGAAGTGGGGTGCGACTGCACGACACATCAGGAACTGCGACTTGAGGTTCACCGTGATGACGGTGTCCCAGTCCTCCTCGGACATCTTGGCGAGATACCCGTCGCGTGCCATCCCAACATTGTTGACGAGGATGTCGACCTGTCCGAATGCGTCGATCGCTGCCGCGACCAACCCCTCAGCGCCCTCGGCCGACGCGACATTGGCCGCGTGCCCGATCACCGTGTACCCGGCTTCCTTGAATTCAGCGACCGTTTCATCGACACGCTCAGCGACGAGGTCATTGATAACTACTTTGGCGCCGGCACCAGCGAGTGCCTCTGCGATGCCGCGGCCGATGCCCTGGCCAGAGCCTGTGACAATTGCAACTCTGTCTTGTACGTTCACGTTTGGTCCTTTCGGGGCAGCTTCCGCTCGTTTGCGAGCGGCTTCCGCTCATAGTTGAGCGGCTTCATCGTCCTTTGAATTCGGGTGATCGCTTCTCGACAAACGCCTTGATGCCCTCGTCGCGATCCTCGCTTGCGCGCAGCACGGCGTGGCTTGTCGATTCCAGCTCGAGACCGGTCTCCATGTCCGTCTCCGTGGCGCGGTTGATGAGTTCCTTGACGCGGTCGTGGGAGAGGGGAGCGCGCGAGGCGATCCGTTCGGCGAGTTTCATCGTCTCTTCCATGAGATCGTCGTCGGGTACGACCCGGTTCACGAGACCCATGCGGTAGGCGTCGGCCGCGCTGATGTGGTCGGCCGTGAACATCAGTTCCTTCGCAAACCCCGGGCCGATGAGGCGGGTCGCCCGCTGTGTGCCACCAGCACCGGGAAGGCTCCCGACCTTGGCTTCGGGGAACCCGAGTCTGGCGCCTTCGGTTGCGACACGCAGGTCGCAGGCGAGTGCCATTTCGAGGCCGCCACCGAGGGCATAGCCGCGGATGGCCGCGATCACCGGCACGTGCAGGCTCTCCAATCTGCCAAAGACGCTCCGAACGAGAAGACCGAGCGGGTCATGGATGAGTCCAGCCTCGAACTTGGTACCTCGACTCTTGAGGTCTGCCCCCACACAAAAGGCCTTTTCCCCGGCCCCCGTGAGGACGAGCGCCCGAGTGTCGGGATCGTTCTCGATCTCATCGAGAAGGTCGCCGATCGTCTCAAGCATGGCGACGGTCATCGCGTTGAGTGCCTGCGGTCGGTTGAGGGTCAATACCCCAACCGCCCCGACGCGCTCGTACAGAACGAGCTGTTCGTCGTCACCTGCTCCTTCGATGGCTTGTTCTTCAACGGCCATTGTTGCCTCCTACGTTTGACGATCCTGCGATTCGGCGGTTTGAGGATCATGTGATTCCACAACCCCCGCATCAATCAAATGGGAAATCTCTGACTCGGAAAAGCCGTGCTCGCGAAGCACCGCAGAGGAATGCTCGCCAGCAACGGGTGGTGCCGGGACCCGGAAGTCCCCGGTCGTGTCCGAAAACCTGGCCGGGAGTCTCGGAGAGCGAACCTCGCCCGTGGAGGGATGATCGACCGTCGTGATCGACTCGCTGAGACGCACATGTTCCTCGCCGGTGAGTTGCGGGTAGGCAAGGATCGGGCCACACAGCACATCTGCGTCGTCGAGGAGTGCAATCCACTCCGCAGTGGTTCGCTCTTCGAACAGGGGAGCGAGAACCTCTTGGAGCTCGTGCCTTCCACGGACACGTTTGTCGTTCGAGTCAAACCTCGGATCGTCGGCGAGTTCGGGATGTCCGAGTACGCGACACAAGGCTGGCCAGCGCTTCTCGGTGTAGGCGGCAACCATCACATGGCCGTCCTTGGTAGGGAAGGCTTCGTTCGGGGCCGCATAGGGCGCGGCACTGCCGAGTCGCTTTGGCGATTCGCCACTCGCAAGGTACATCGACAGTGGGACGACTTGAAACGACAGGAGCGCGTCAAGGAGTGATACGTCGACGCGTTGACCGACGCCAGTTCGCTCCCGAGCGAAGAGGGCGGCCAGGATCGCCTGAGATGCAAACACGCCCCCAGCCATGTCGGCCGCGGGAACGCCGACCTTGACGGGGGGCCCCGTGTCGGTGCCGGTGACGCTCATGATGCCGCCCATCGCTTGGGCAACCCCATCGACACCGGGACGATCTCTCCACGGACCTGTCTGGCCGAAAGCGGAGATCGCCGTGTAGATGAGCCTCGGGTTGCGGCTGCGCATCTGGTCGTATCCGATGCCGAGGCGGTCAGCGACTCCCGGGCGAAAACTCTCGAGAGCCACATCGCAGTCCTCCGCGAGGCGAAGCACCACCTCGGCGCCCTGATCGTTCTTGAGATCAACCACGATGCTTCTCTTGTTGCGATTCATCCCGAGGTAGGCAGCGGCAACTCCTCCGACGAAGGGCGGACCGAGTCGTCGCCCCCACTCACCGCCGGGTGGCTCGACCTTGAGAACGTCGGCTCCCAGGTCGGCGAGGTACATGCCGCAGGTTGGTCCCGCAGCGCCCTGGGAGAGATCAAGTACTGTGATGCCGTCGAGCGCACCACTCATACGGTTGCCTTGGCCGCTGTCGGGATTGATGCACCGCGCACGGCAAAGCGCGCAAATTCTTCTGCGATTTCCTCGGCGCTTCGTGGGCCGTCTGGCCGGTACCAGCGGATGACCGAGTTGCACATGCCGAGCACCGCCTTGACTGCGACGCCGAAGTCCTGGTCCACGAATTCTCCGCTCGCATAGCCGTCTTCGAACATTCGGCGGAACACCTGCTCGTATGCGTCACGTTTCCGGACATGGTCTGCCATGAACTCGGGGGAGAGGTACCTGCCTTCATCCGTGAAGCATGCGACGGCCTCCCGATCCTCGATGGCGCCCAACGTATGCAGGATGGTTGCCTTCCGGAGCCGCTCAGAGGCCGGAGCGTCCATGTCTGCGACCTCTTGTACGAGGGGAGTCACCCGGTTGACGGTTCTCTCGATGATCTCAGACAACAGGGCCTGCTTCGAGGGAAAGTGGTGATACAGGCTTGACTTTGTGATACCGACAGCCTCGGCGAGTTCCGACATTGATGTGCCGTTGAACCCCTTACGAGAGAACAGTGCCGCACCCTCAAGCCGGATGCGATCCCTCGTATCAGGGACGTTGGTCACGTCAGGGCACCCTGGGGGGCAAGCTCCATCCCTGCTTCCAAAGCCTCAAGGCTCGACTTGAGATGCTGTTGGGGAATCCGGCCTGAAACCGCCTTCCTGAGCGCGTCTGCGTCGATGAGACCGGTGTGTGTCTGGAGCACGGC
The DNA here is from genome assembly GCA_008501565.1 of Armatimonadota bacterium. GTDB lineage: Bacteria > Actinomycetota > Acidimicrobiia > Spongiisociales > UBA5794 > UBA5794. Next base: position 1,132 of record QQUL01000120.1, on the reverse strand, counting down.
GAGTGCAACCAAGCCGGTGGCAAGCTCGCCTCCGGTGGCGAGTCGTGCCGTGTCGACGATGGGGAAATAGAGCGCACCTTCGGGGGGCGTGTCCGATTTGCATTGCGTATCAACGATGAGCAGGCTTCCCACGGCAAGCTCGGGTACATACTTGTCGAATGCCTTCTGTGACAGAGCCAAGAGCGTATCGATGTTGTCTGCGAGGGGAAATCCGACCGTGTCGGTGGCGATGATGACATCGGACCGACTCGATCCTCCTCGAGCCTGTGGACCGTAGAGCTGGCTGTGGGTCGCCTTCTTCCCCGACAGGATCGCAGCTTCAGCGAGGATCCGACCAGCGGTGACAACGCCTTGCCCACCGGCACCTGCGATACGAATCTCACGCCGTGTCATGTGTTCTGGTCTCCTGCCGCCGCACGGACGCCTGCGTAGACCGGCCTGATCTCTCGCTGGAGCACACCGGACTTGACGCCGATGGCAGGAGGCTTGACCGGAATGTGCTCAACGAAACGCTTCTCGGACAGTGGCCCTGCAACACCCTCATCACGCACAGCGATCCAGTTGAGCATCTCGGGTCCACCACCGATCTTGTTGTACCTCCCGAAATATTCGGGGCAGTCACTGACCAGTTCGATGAATGCGAATCCCGGATGTGACAGCCCATCCATCATGACTTTGGTCATCTCGATCGGGTTGGCGGCAAAGACACGGGCAACGTAGCTGGCCCCTGCCCCCATGAGCAACTTGCAAGCGTCAAATCCCGGCTCTACGTGGCCTTGGGGTGCCGTCGATGCAATGGCGCCCTCCGGCGTTGTGGGAGCTGCCTGACCACCGGTCATTCCGTAGATCGAATTGTTGAGGAGCAGCACCGTCATGTCGATGTTGCGTCGTGCCGCATGGATGAGATGGTTCCCACCGATTGCGAGACCATCACCATCGCCTGTCACCACGACAACGTTGAGGTCAGGCCGAGCGAGTTTGAGACCCGTAGCGAACGCTGGCGCTCTTCCATGGGTTCCGTGAAGGGTGCAGAAGTCGACGTATCCCGCGAGCCGCGAGCTACAGCCGATCCCGGCAACCATCGCAATCTTGTCCTGATCGAGTTGGAGATGATCGACGGCTTCAAGGAACG
>QQUL01000240.1 GCA_008501565.1 Armatimonadota bacterium | reverse complement strand
TATCGACTGCTCAATGTCGATGAGGAGAGTGTCGACCGCGCCAATCGTGGCCGCACGGGCTACATCCGCGAGATCGGTTACGGCCCTTCCCTGAGCTCGACGGGTGTCGAACAGGGCACGCAGATTCGCGAGATCGTCGGCATAGACACGGTCCAGGATCGGTCGCAACTCGGCAACCAGTTCGGCGTCGGACTTCGTGTCGGGATTGCCTGCGATCACGTCTTCCGTGAGATGGGGGTAGCTGTTCACCGAGCGATAGATCGGGATCATCGGGGTGGTCCCAGCGAGGACCAGGGGTATGTCGTGACCGCCGAGTAACGGCGCGAGGGCCTGATTGATCTGTCGGGCGTATTGGCGTATCCGAAGCTTCGAATCCCCCGATGACCCCGGTCGGGCCCTGTGCCCGCGGCCACGCGGCATGAGGCGAGGCCTGTTGCCCGAGTCGGGAGTCAACGTCTTTCCTCCGGCTTCGGACACACCGGTCGGGAGGTCGGGAATGTCGATGCGGGTTGGAGGAAGGTCGGGACTGGCACTCAAGAGGCGTACCGCATTCTGGGAGATTGCCAGGACGAATGCGGTCTGCGGGAAGGTGAATGTGCGGAGGAGTGGTTTGATGTAGAAGCGGTCCGAAACTTCAACGGCACGCGGCAGCCGGTTGGGAAGCCGAAAACTGACGAGCCCATTCTCGTTGACGAACACCGCCAGCGTCTGTGCCTGGAATCGCCAGAATTCGCCGTCGTCGACAAGGTCTGCGAGCGATTCATCGATAGCAGACACAACCGACCGACTCACGTCTGCAGCCTCCAGTTGATCGATGGCATCGGAGGTGAGATTGGAGAGATCGATTCGTTCCGCTTCCGAGTTCTGACCATCCGGCTCGGTGGGAAGGTATATGGAGACTGAACCGGGGCCTCGCCAGTCGACGAGCGACTCCAATCCTGCAGTGGTGGGGATATCCATGTGAGTAGGCATCGTCGAAGAGTACCAAGAACCAGTCGTGGCCAACCCACGACGCCGAGGAGTTTGTTTCTGACACCCGGCCGCGAATCGGCACGGAGAATGAGTCCTGGTTCGTCAGTCTCTGACGATCCAGAAGAGGCGTGTTGTTTCGGGGAGCAGGTTCTTCCATCCGTGTATGGCGTCTGTGGTCACCAGTAGCGCATCACCGGCGCGAAGAACGGGCGTCTCCTCGTTGAGTACGATCTGCACGACCCCGGTACCGACCAGTACCAGTTCTGCCCCCTTGTGGACTGCATGTGGTTCTCCGCTCTCGCCAGCCCCCAAGATCACGAGGTAGGCGCGCAGCCCGGTATCGGGATTGTCAAGCAGGGGTATGACTCCTCGTTGTGCAGGATCACGATCGCGGCGTGCCAAGATGTAGCCCTGATCGGGTTGGTAGCCAATGAGCTCGTCGATCGACACGTTGAGTGCTTGTCCGAGTGTGAGAAGAGTGTCAAGGCTCAGACCCCGCTGACCCGACTCCACCTGTGATATGGCGCTGGGGGACACATCGGCAAGTTGTGCTATTGCGGATTGGGTGAGACCACGGCTTGCCCGGAGCCGACGGATTCCGTCGGCGAGTCGGCCCAGAGCCCTGACCTCCTCAAGGCTGATGCCCTTGGTTCCGGCTTCGACATCGAAGATGCGACCTACGGCATGAGGTCGACCTTCAGCCTTTACAACGCGGAGCCTCCCGGCAGTGTGGTCGACAACACATTGAGTGACTCGCTGTACGCCATCGAGAATTGGTGATGCTTCGGGCCGAGAGGCTCGCCAGTAGGCAATGGCACCCAGATCAAAGAGTCGAGGGCAGGTTCTCGTGAAGAAGCCCAAAGCAGCCTTGGGCCCCAGTCTGCGAACGAGAGCATCGAGATCTCGGATGACGATCCTGGCACCCGGCTGTGAGCCACGACGGATGATCTCACGCTCGAGAGCCAGCAGATCGGCATGAGGTCGTCCAGATCTTCCATCGACCATCTCGACGCCCGGCGGGACTTGGGGATCAGGTGCATCGCTGAGGACGACCAAGGTCGCAGGAGCCGCAGCCGTCTTGAGGAATGCTGATTCAATGCGATCGTGCAGTTCCGGTCGGTCGCCAACCCAGACAATGTTGTCGCCGGGAAGCAGCCCGCCCAGGAGGCCATCCAGGGCGGGCTCGCCAGTGCTGAATGCTGGGTCAGGCTTCTCGTGCATCATTAGCAATGCTAATAGCATCTAGCAGATCTGTCTTGATTGGTGTTAGATCAGCAATAACCCGCTCGTTCCGAGAGGGTTCCACCTATGAGCGAGGAGGTTCCGGTGACAACCATGCCACAACCCTCGGTGCCAGTAGCCGCAACCGACCTGCACCCTTCCACCTTGGCGCGACTCAAGACGGAACTGGAGACAGCCCTTCATTCGTACGAGGAGCGTCTTGAGGAGGCCCCTCGGCAAGACGACATCGCAATGACACTGTATCGACGAAGCCAGAGCGCTCATGACGAGATCGTTGACGCCCTCTCCCGGATGAGCGGTGGCGTTTACGGTGTCTGCGAGACCTGTGGCGGTTCCATAGCAGCGGACAGGCTTGAGGTCATGCCCCATACGAGGTACTGCACAAGCTGTGCTCATCAAGCCGGTTAGGCACCAACGGCCCAACCGGAACGCACAATCGCAGTTCGATTCCAACACCCTTGGCATGGTTGTTCCTGCCGAGATGACTTCCCGTGAATCCGAGTGTCCTACCGATGTGGGAAGTGCCGAGTGTCGATGACCCCGGGATAGCTGGACTAGCCTGCAACAGCTGCTCGGGAGTCCTTTGTACAAACCCGCCACAGTTCAACGCACGTATCTGACGCTGACCGTCCTGTCGACCCTTTCGGCGTCGTTCATTTGGGGAGTCAACACTCTCTTCCTTCTTGACGCTGGTCTCTCCAATACCCAGGCATTCGCCGCGAATGCGGCGTTCACCGGCGGCCAAGTGCTGTTCGAGGTTCCGACGGGAGTCGTTGCGGATGTCCGGGGTCGCAAGCTGTCCTACCTGTTGGGGGCTGTGACGCTTCTGATCTCAACTCTCTTGTACCTGTACCTGTGGCAGGTTTCCGCACCGTTCTGGGCTTGGGCGGTCGTCTCTGCTTTCCTGGGGCTCGGGTTCACGTTCTTCACGGGCGCGGTTGAGGCATGGTTGGTGGATGCGCTCAACTACACGGGCTACACCGGACCCCTTGAAGCCGTATTCGCCAAGGCACAGATAGCTGGTGGGGTATCGATGTTGGTTGGATCGGTGGCAGGAGGTTTCGTCGCACAAGCTACGAATCTGGGTGTCCCGTACCTCGTCCGAGCAGCCTTTTTGGTACTCACTTTTGTCGTGGCGTTCTTCATGATGCATGACATCGGGTTCACTCCGGCCGTATCGACCGGTCCGATCCGTGAGGTCAAGCGGGTGCTGCGAGGATCAATCGACAATGGATGGAAGAACCGGCCGGTTCGATGGATCATGCTCTCGGCCCCGTTCACCACGGGCGTCATGTTCTATGCGTTCTACGCCATGCAGCCGTATCTGCTTGAGCTGTACGGCGATCCGACCGCGTACGGGATTGCGGGCCTCGCAGCAGCCATCGTCGCAGGTGCGCAGATCGTCGGGGGTCTGTCTGTTCCCCTTGCCCGGAAGCTGTTTCGGTATCGAACGCAAGCCATTGCCACTCTGACCGTTCTCAGTGTTGCCGCCCTCGTGTTCATCGGACTCACGTCGAATCTGGTTGTTGCGATCGGTTTCCTTGTGCTGTGGGGGTTGATGTATGCGGCTGCATTCCCCATGCGACAGGCGTATCTGAACGGTCTCATCCATTCCGAGGAGCGGGCGACGGTGTTGTCGTTTGATTCGCTGATGGGTTCCGCAGGCGGTGTGGTCGCACAGCCAGCTCTCGGTAGGACCGCCGATGTGTGGGGCTACTCGGCTTCGTATGTCGTCTCAGCCGGATTCCAGTTGCTTGCCTTGCCTTTCCTCCTGCTGGCACGACGGGAGAACGCAGCATCGGATCCGATCTCAAGGGACCCGACCGATACGGATGCCCCTTCCGTATGAGGATCAGCCAGCGCTAGGGTGAGCCACCACACAAGGAGCAGCCATGCCAGACTTTGATGATGCCAATACTCCAGTGAAAGAATCTGCTGGAGGCACGGTGGAGTACAGCGAGTCAGACGTGACGGAGATCGACATTGATGGCGACGGCGTGGCCGACGGGATCAGGGCGGTTCGCACCGAAGTTCGGGAAATCGACATTGATGGGGACGGCATCGCCGACATTGTCGAGACAACAACGATTGAGGAAACAGCGATCGACGTTGATGGCGACGGCGTGGCCGACATCATCACCACCGTTGAAACATCCGAGGTGGTGATGGATGTTGATGGGGACGGGATTGCCGATTCGGTCGACATCACAGAGGTCCGTACCGTCGCCCACGATCTCGATGGTGATGGTGTTCCCGAGGTCATGCGAACCGATGTGATCACAGCGTCAGGTATCGATCCAGACCAGGATGGCAAGCTCCAGGATGTTCAAACTGACGGTGCCCGGATCTATGGTCTCGACACCACCGGTGATGGCAACATCGACGAGGTAGTGGTCGAGGAGCTCGAAGTAGAGGTTGTCGACGAGTAGTTAGCAGACGGGTCGGACGGTGGGGTACGGGTTGACGTAGACCCCACCAGCAATCATTCCGAGGTGGAGGTGTGGTGTTCCCCTTGCGTTGCCCGTATCTCCGACAAACCCAACGGTTTGACCCTTGTTGACCCGGTCACCGGTGTTCATGCCAGACACCCACTTGGACAGATGGGCGTAGTAGTACGTGATCCCGTCGTCGCCGTAGACGTACACCTGCTTGCCACCGAGGCTGTGACTGTTGAGACGAACCTTCCCGCTGGTCATGGCGACAAGCTCGGTTCCGTTACGGGCCATCAGGTCCGTTCCGTGATGCGATCGGCCACCTGAACGGGCATAGCCCCACGAATCGATGAAGTAGTTGGATCCCTTGACCGGGCAGACAACGCCCTTTGTCAGCCCCGGAATCCCGGCGGACGGCCCCGATGCCCGCGCTGCCCGCGCTGCTGCCTCTCTGGCCAGCCGGGCGCGATACTTGGCGTAGACCGACTGGTATTTCTCCTTTGCTTCCGCATGGGCGGCATCAGCCCGTGCCTGGATCTCCGAGAGGGAGGCAACCACGGCAGCCTGATCCGCTTTGAGTACCTCAACCTCGGCCGTCTTGTCGATGAGCTCGACGGTGAGTCGATCCATTTGACGACGCACGGCTCCAAGTTGATCGAGTTCTGCGAGGTCTTGAGTTGTGGCCTTGTCATAGAGGGCTTGGGTCGTGATGAGGTCTTGGATATTTCCCGCGGTGAAAGCGGTTGTCATGACGGAGCGGCCACCACTCGTGTACGCATCGATGACCAGATCACGGGCGCGGATCTCGAGGTTGGAGACATCCTGTCCATATGTGTAGAGCGCTTCGTCCAGCTTGTCGATCCGCCACGCGAGGTTGTAAAGCTTACCGTTGATGCGCTCGAGTTCTTCGAGACCAGCCGCGAGTTCGGCATCGGCCTCCTCAAGGGCCTCAAGTGCACGATCGGCCGCTGACTTGGCCGTGTCGACGTCACCCTTCGACTGCGCGTTCGCACCGACCGGTGTGAGCGCCAAGAGGGCCAACACCAGCAACACCAACAGGGTTCGGGGATTTCGCAGATTTCGCATGCGGAACGTGAAGCGTAGTGCCAGATCTCGGGTAGGAACCAGCCGGAAGCTCGGTTTTCGCGTTCCTAGTTGACGACGAAAGAGAGCTTCACGGTGACTCGGTAGGTCACCACACGCCCATCACGGACGTCGGCTGCCTGACGGACGACCTCGACGCCGGTTATCCCGTTGATGCTCTCTGAGGCCTTTGATACGGCCTGGTCTATCGCCTGCTCGAAACCCGTGGGGGAAACCCCCATGATTTCGATGATCTTGTGTGCTCCCGTTTCAATATCCATGTCAGGAGCTTACAGCTGGTAGTTTTCCAGCTCGCGTCCGGCTGAAAGCTGAAAGCCGTGAGCTGTAAGCTGAATTCGTGAAGCGAGATGTTTCCTTTGCCCCCAGGCGGACGACTGTTTCCCCGATTCTCGGTGGCGCCTTTGCCCTGATCTT
>QQUL01000228.1 GCA_008501565.1 Armatimonadota bacterium | reverse complement strand
GAAGCGGCGGGCCCTCATCGGCGAAGAGCTCGCTGAGGTCAAGGAGAAGTTCGCTGACAACCGACGGAGCCGCATCATTCCCGACGAAGGCACGATGTCGCTCGAAGACCTGATCGCCGATGAAGATCTGGTCGTGTCCATGTCAGCGGCCGGATATGTCAAGTCGGTGCTTTCGTCGGCATACCGAACCCAAGGACGGGGCGGCCGGGGGGTCAAGGGCGCTGGGCTCAGAGACGATGACGTGGTCACGCATCTCCTCCACACGACCGCGCATGCCTATCTGCTGTTCTTCACCAATCGGGGCAAGGTGTACCGCATTCGAGCCCACGAGATCCCCCGGAAGGATCGAACGGCGAAGGGGTCCCTCATCCAGTCCGTGCTTCCGCTCGAACCCGACGAGGTCGTCGAGGCGATCATCGACACGCGAGATTACGAAACGAACCGATACCTGGTGATGTTCACGAAGTTCGGGCAGGTCAAGAAGTCCAAGTTCTCCGACTACGACAGCCGGAATCAGGTTCTTGTGGCCATCAATCTCAAGGAAGGCGACGAGGTCGTCACCGTCCGGCAGACGAACGGTGAATCCGATCTGATGATGTTCACGAAAGACGGTCAGGGCATCCGCTTCAGCGAGGACGAGGTGCGACCAACCGGGCGGGCCTCCCAGGGTGTCATCGGGATCCGATTGCGCGACGGTGATCATGTCGTTGGTGCCGCGATTGCAGAGGAAGCCGATGAAATCCTGCTCCTCACCACCGGAGGGTTCGGAAAGCGAACGATGATCAGTGACTTCCCGGTCAAGCATCGCGGAGGGCTCGGCGTCAAGGCCATCAAGATTGTCTCAACCCGCGGGCCCCTGGCCACGGCACGTGCAGTCGCCGATACTGATGAGGTGGTGATCACATCTTCGGACGGGATCCTGATCCGTCAGGAAGTCAACGCCATCAATCGGTACGGGCGCAACTCGATGGGAGTCAAGGTCATGAATCTCGCCGATGGTGCGAAACTCTCGGCCGTCGCGATTGCTCCCAACGGCCACGAGTAGCGACCGGTAGCGCGGGCAACCGTTGACGAGTTGGGAACGCATCCGCGAGTAACGACGTCTCAATGGCAGGGACCGGCATTGGCCCACCGGTAGGCTGTGCCGTCGAAAGGAGTCGCAATGGCGGTTCGTCGAGTTCGACGCATCATCCGCAAGATCGATCCGTGGACAGTGCTGAAGGCAGGCTTCGTGATCAATGCGAGCATTGGTCTCGCCGGCGTGCTCGGTATCTGGATTGCTTGGTCGATAGCGGTGCAGCGCGGTATCCCCGATGACTTCGCCGACACCCTCGGCCGACTCACCATCGCCTTTTCGCCTGACGGAGAGCTCTATTTTCGGGTTGTTCTCATGATGGCGATCATCTGGGTGATCGGTGCGACAGCGTTTCTTGCGCTCATTGCGGTCCTCTACAACCTTGTGTCTGACGTCGTTGGTGGGGTCGAGCTGATCATGCTTGAGGAAGTACCCGATGTCATCGCTCAGCCTGAGAGGCCGCGGCCGGTCGTCCATGTCCCTGCCGACAGCGGCGGTTCGACGATGAGCACCGACGAAACCGTCGAACACGTGTGAATGCGGATTACAGATTACGGACTGTGGACTGTGGTGGGCTTGGGATCGAAGCTTCGCCGCTATGCATCGGTCGTGGGTCAGTACATGATCGTTCGGGTCAGGTGGTGCGGGGCAAACGAGGCGTGGTATGCCCTCCAGAGTCGATAGTCGACCTGGGGAATCACGAGCTGCATGTTATCTGGTCGCAATACGTTGACCGCTTCGGTGAGGTCAGCTGTCGCCCACAGGCTTGATGCCCGGAGTTCAATCTCCTCTGCGCTGTCGCGAGGAATCATTGTTCGCGTGTCGATTGTCGTCGCCAACTCCTCGGTGTAGCTGAGAATCCCCATTGCCCTGAGTGCGACCGGCACGATGTAGTCGGCGAACGCCGACATGGCAGCGATGTCGTCGAGTGGCACGGCTCCGATCCTGTGAAGGCTCCAGAGTCCGAGCTGTGCAAGTTTGTGGATCTGGACTTCGTGCCCGTCGAACAGGCTCACATCATTGAAACGGGGGAACTCAGCGATGAGCCGTTCGAGCAGGCCGTTCCCATCCCGGTACATGGCTGGTTCGCAACCGCGAACGAAGGTGTGGAACCGGCCGTCGTAGCGATCAACAAGGGCTGTTCCCATCTCGTTGAGGATGGAGACCCGCTCGTCAAGCATCGGGATTTCGATGGTTCCGTCAAAAATGGCGTTGAGTTCAGGACGTGTGACCATCGCCATCCACGATCCATCAAGAACCGGGACCCCTTCCGTGATCGCACGATCGAAACAGGCATACATCGCCTCGGAATCTGCCCAGGTCTTCCCGAGATAGGTGGTGTCGAACCGTTCTGCTGTCTCGAAATCCGTGAACGCAAAGTTGAGCGCTGCATTGAGCATCGTCCAATCGATGAGATCGTCGTCCTCGTACCTGACATCGAATTGGGGCCCTGATGGCGGTGTGTCGAAATCCTCATAAGCCATCCACCCAGCGACTCGATCGATGGCTTCGGTATCCACTGTCACATGGCGAGCGGATTCCACCACCGGTGCCACCGAGGTGAGAACCGGGGTGTTCCACGCGGGAAGTCTGCGACGGCGCTCAGTCATGACTGTTCCTTTGAGAACCGAGGAACAGCAACACCGAGCTTCTCGATCTCGTCGAGCGTGGGATACGAGACTTGCGTGCCCGGACGTGTTGTTGACAAGGAGCCACACGCTCCGCCGAGGGCGACGGCGTCCGCCAGGCTCATCGCGGTCGACAATCCGGCGATGAATCCGCCAACGAATGCATCACCGGCACCGGTCGTGTCGACGACGTCAACGCTGTGGGCCGGTTTTCGCCACGGTGGGTTTGTTCCGTCGGCGACCAGCACACCGTCACCACCAAGCGTGACGACAACCCCGCAGCCGGACGATTTTGCCCATGTGGCAGCTGTTTCTTCGCTCGGTGGGCTGCCGACCAGCAGCTCAAACTCGGTCTCGTTCGGAATGAGCCAGTCGGTTACATCAATCAGTTCGGCACCGATCTCGGATGCTGGAGCCGGATTCAATACCGTGGTCATTCCGTTGTCGCGAGCAAAGCGAAATGCTGCGAGGGTTGCTTCCTGTGGTGTTTCCAGCTGGGCTGCTACCACTGAAACGCCTGACGTTGCGTCGAGTCGTTGCTCGACCATCGCACCGGTCAGATCGTCGTTGGCGCCGGCGACGACAAGAATGCGATTGGTGCCGTTGCGGTCGACCCATATCGGCGCGACTCCCGACGGCGTGCCCGGCGAAATACCGATACCCGCGACATCAACCGAATGTGTCTGGAAGTTCTCGATCGTTGCCTTCCCGAGGCCGTCATCACCGACCTGACCGATAAACCGAACATCAGCACCGAGGAGTGCAGCCATCACTGCCTGGTTGGCCCCTTTTCCTCCGAATCCCTGGGCGTAGGAGTTACCCATGAGCGTTTCACCGTCATTGGGAAACCGGTCACACGTAGCGATTTGATCGATGTTCATCGAGCCCACAACGACAATTGCACCCTGTTGATTTTGCATGACATCACTCTGGCACAGCTGTGCGACGTTCCGTCGTGTGTCTACTCACGAGAGCTCCTGGCGGCGTTTTTCGCACCGGGGAGGTCTGTCGTCAGCGACGACGGTCAGGAGCCATCCAGGCGGATGAGTCCCTGATCAACTGCAGTTGCCACGGCGCCGGTTCGGGTGCTGACATCGAGCTTGGTGAAGATGTGGACGAGGTGCGTCTTGACGGTCGCTTCGCTCACGTGCAGTCGGCGGGCAATCGCCTTGTTCGCCAATCCTTCCGCAACAAGTTCGAGTACTTCCAGTTCCCGTCCGCTCAATGTGCTCGTGGACGGTCTGCGCACCCTGTCCACCAACCGAGAGGCAACAGCGGGCGACAGAACTGTGTCACCTCGGGCAGCCGCTCGGATTGATTCGAACAGGACATCTGGCGGCGCATCCTTGAGGAGATAGCCGACAGCCCCCGCATCGAGGGCTGAAAGAATGTCGGCATCCGAGTCGTAGGTGGTCAGGACGACGACAAACGGCGTAGGGTCGAGCTTGCTGATCTGTTTGGTGGCCTGAGCTCCCCCCATCCCCGGCATCTGGAGATCCATCAGCACCAGGTCAGGATCGTCGCGTTGGACCTGGCGAACAGCGTCCTCGCCCGTTGCCGCCTCACCCACGACCAAGAAGTCGTCCTGGCTCTCAATGACGGCACGAAGCCCGGCACGGACCACAGGATGATCGTCAACTATGAGGATTCGGATGCTGGTCATGCGTGGTGCCAGGGGATCGAAGCCACAATTGCGGTGCCCTCATCGGGAGCGGACTCGATGGTGAGGGTTCCTGCAACCTCGTCGAGCCGGTCCCGCATCACCTGCAGTCCGAACCCCGATCCATCGGTGCGAGTGGCGACTGAGTCGATTACGAAGCCGATCCCATCGTCTACGACATCGAGGGTGGTTCGATCGTCGAGATAGGAAAGCGTCACCTGTATGTGGCTCGCGTGGGAATGTGCAGAGGCGTTGGCCAGTGCTCCCTGTGCTACACGGAGAAGCGTCAGCTCCTGTGCTACCGGTAGCGGAGACGGATCGCCGACAAGGCAGTAGTCGGTAGCAATACCTGACGTGTCACCTGCAACCCGGGTGGCCTGTTCAATGGCCATCGACAACGTTCCACCCTCAAGATCGTGGGGGCTGAGTGCCGAAACGATCCGTCGCGCCTCGTCCAGATTGTCCTTGGCGATCTCGCCGATCTGGTGCATGACTGCCGGATTGTCAGATGGGGCCAAGGCTTCGGCCCGACTGAGAAGAACGATGCTGGAAAGCCCCTGGGCGATGGTGTCGTGGACCTCTCGAGCCAGACGCCGCCTTTCGACGAGGGCTCCCTTCTCTCGCTCTGCCGCCACCAGACGCCCCCTTGTCTCCACGAGTTCAGCGAGAAGCTGCTGGGTCCGCCGATGCTCAGAAGCCAGAGCACGATAAGCCATCGTCGAAACCACAGCGACCGACGCCCCGATCGCTGGCCCTACAACCTCGCCGATCTCAAGCGTTCCGTCTCGGTCCAGCCCCACGACCGCGACCGCGGTCACAACAACGACCACCGAGACCCCGATCATTGGAGGAAGAAGCAGCAGATTCAAGAAGAAGAGGGGAAAAGCCAGCCAAACAAAATCAGGGGTGGATGTCAGCGTCACGAGCGCCCAGCCTGATGTCAGCACCGCTACCCACATGATGGCGTATCCGGGACCTCGATCCCCGATGAACACGATGCCGATCACATACCAACCGGCAAGAGCGACACCCGCCAGGACAGCTGCGACGGAATCCTGTTGCAAGACGGCGACGCCGGTCAAAACCAGGAAGAGGCTGTGGAGGCCGATGGTGACCCAGCGAGCCGACGCCAGGGCATCTTGGCCGGGGAAAGGAAGCATTGTTCAATGGTACGACTCATCGACACGATCCGGGCCCCTCCGTGGTCAACCGAATGGTTGATTCTCCAGCCAACCGAATGATTTCCACGACACACCAGGCGGTTGATGACCTTTCCCTTGTTGTGATCCACGATGGACTCAAGGCATGCAGCCACAAGCGTTCAATCACCAAGGAGTCGAAATGTTCGTTGGTCTCCGAGATCTCTGGTTCGCCAGAGGTCGTTTCGTGCTCATGACGACCGTTGTAGCGTTGGTTGCCCTCTTGGTTGTCGTGCTCTCGGGTCTCACCGCTGGTCTGGCAGCAGAGAATATCTCTGCCATTGAGGGTCTTGATGCAACGCACATCGTGTTCCAGGACTCCGGCGACGGCGCTTCGTACGACCAGAGTCGCCTCAGGACAGATGACATCGGGCAATGGGCTCAGATTCCGGGCGTAGCCGTTTCGACTCCACTCGGAATCAGCAGAGCAACCATGACGGCGGGGGATACGTCAATACCTGTCGCATTGTTTGCTGCGGAAGCGGGGTCCTTTCTCGCTCCGACCCAACTCCGACCCGATGGAACTGTTGTTGTCCCCTCACTGCTTGCGGACAAACACGAACTGTCGACCAACGACATCGTGACGGTGGCCGGCTTCACCTTCGTGGTTTCGGTCGTTTCGAGCGAAAGCTCGTTCTCTCACTCC
>QQUL01000215.1 GCA_008501565.1 Armatimonadota bacterium | reverse complement strand
ACATCCTGTTCTCGGGTTTCGGCGGTGGTGCCGCAGCCGAGGACATCGGAACCAAACCCGTCAAGCGTGCAACCGCAGACGATGCGGCCATCACACTTGGGTACGCCGAACGTGTGATCGTGGTCCCCGGATACGGGCTCGCTGTTGCCCAGGCTCAACACGCCGTGCGTGACCTTGCCCTTGCGTTGGAGGAACGCGGGGTCGAGGTGCTCTACGCCATCCACCCGGTGGCGGGGCGCATGCCCGGTCACATGAACGTGCTCCTGGCCGAGGCAGACATTTCCTACGACAAGCTTCTCGACCTTGACCAGGCAAATCCACTGTTCCCGCGGACCGACGTCGTGCTGATCGTCGGGGCCAACGATGTTGTGAACCCTGCAGCCAAAACCGATCCCGACAGCCCGATCTGGGGCATGCCCATTCTCGATGTTGACAAGGCGACAACGGCAATCGTGGTGAAACGGAGCCTCTCCCCCGGGTTTGCGGGGATCGACAATCCACTGTTCTACGAGGACTCAACCCTGATGTTCTTTGCGGACGCCAAAGCAGCGATTGAGGACACGACAGCGGCCCTCTCGAGGCTTTGACATGGATTTCGACGAGGTTGTCCGTCGTCGAAGGATGGTTCGGAACTACACCAACGAATCCGTTGAGCAGGCGTCACTCGACCGGATCATGCGTGCGGCCGTACGAGCACCCTCCGCCGGCTTCAGCCAGGGACAGAGGTTCGTCGTCGTCACGGATCGTGACACGAGGATGGCCGTCGCCGAGGCTGGCGGCGAGGCGGAGTACATCGCAAACGGGTTTGAGCCGTGGATCTCTCGAGCTCCGGTCCACATCGTCATCTGTACCGACAAGGGCGCCTACCTACGTCGCTATTCGGAACCGGACAAGGCGGAAGCCGCGACCGGTCAGGATGAGGAGTCTGGTTGGGTCGTTCCGTACTGGTGGGTCGATGCGGGAGCATCGATGATGGCGATTCTGTATGCGGCGGTCAACGAGGGTCTTGCCGCTGGATTCCTCGGTGCACACGCGCTCGGCAACCTCAGGACGATCCTTGGAATCCCGGACGAAATCGACATCGTCGGTATCGCGACCATCGGCCACCCCGGTGAGGACCGCCGGTCCGGCAGCCTCGCCCGCGGCTGGAACCCACCTTCGGACGTCGTCATGCACAACCACTGGACCTCACCCGCGTACCCAGGGTAAGAACCGACCCTCACGGTGGGTCATGGCCCGAAGAACGATGTGATCCGGCACGATGCTCGGTCACACATTGGCGATGGCGCGCTCCAGATCGGCGATCAGGTCGTCGGCATCCTCGAGACCGACAGAGATCCGGATGAGACCGGGATCCACTGATGGGTCCGACATGAGCCGATGCTCGATGAGTGATTCAACCCCGCCGAGTGAAGTGGCGTTGGTGAACAGTTCGACACCCGAGACAACACGGGAGGCACGTTCCTCGGTGTCGACATCGATCGACATCATCGAGCCGAACCCCGACATCTGGCGAACAGCGACATCATGGTTCGGATGTGACTCCAAACCGGGGTAGTAGGTCATGATGCCGTTGGCATGCGCCCACTGAGCGAGTCGCATCGCAGTGGCTGTCGCCCGCTGCACCCGAAGAGGAAGAGTTCGAATACCTCGCAAGGCCAACCAGATGTCGAGCGAGCCCGGAACCGCTCCGGTGTGGTTCCGTCTCGTCGCGAGCCCATCAGCGACGAGTTGGTCAGCGACGATGAGAGCCCCAGCGTGTGCGTCGGAATGACCACCGATAGCTTTCGTGACCGAATGCATCACGATGTCGGCTCCCAGGGCGAGAGGATGCATCAGGACGGGTGTAGCGAAGGTTGAGTCCACGAGGGTGAGCACACCGCGCTCACGGTTTCGGGATGCCGCAGCGGCAATGTCGGTAACAAGGCATTTGGGGTTTGAAGGCGTCTCGATCCACTCCATGTCGCCTTCGCCAAGATCGTCGACTTCGGACAGGACCAGATCGCCATCTTCGACATGGGATTCGACGAGCATTCGGACACCGTGATACACCGGGGGCAATGCGATC
Organism: Armatimonadota bacterium; assembly: GCA_008501565.1. GTDB lineage: Bacteria > Actinomycetota > Acidimicrobiia > Spongiisociales > UBA5794 > UBA5794. The sequence goes on along the minus strand of QQUL01000215.1, from coordinate 4,162 downwards.
TGTTTCGGTCGGAAGTAGTTGATCGCAGCTGCGGCAGCCGCCATGCCGGTCGAGTAGCACACGGCATGCCCACCCTCGAGAGCGCCAAGAACGGCTTCGAATCGTTCGGTCGTCGCATGGCTGGTTCTGCGGTACCGCCGACCGGTGTCTTCGAGGAATGTCGTGGATGGCCGGATTGGCGGGGCAACATCGACACCGTCATCTATCACTTTGTCTGCATGAATGGCCTGCGTGAACGGATCCATGGCGCCACGGTACCGCACCGCTCGACACCGTGGACCCTCCGTTGGTGACCCTCCAGTTGTGGATGGGGTGGAAACCGCAAGCGTCTACCCTGCCTCGGGTATGAACCTGTCAATCACCACCCGCGCACCGTACGCACCCGAGATTGAATTCGTTGAGCGAAAGGGTCTCGGGCATCCCGACACCATCTGCGACCGGCTCGCTGAAGAGCTCGCCTGCCACCTCGCAATCCAGTACGAGGAACACACGGGCGCGATTCGGCACTTCAACGTTGACAAGGCTGTACTCGCCGCAGGTGCCGTCGACATTGGATTCGGGGGCGGTACCCACGTGAAACCGTCTCGGCTTGTCCTTGTAGGGAAGGCGGCATTCAACTTCCCCCAGTGGAAGCCGGACAAGAAAGAACTTGCCGAACGATCTCACAAGCGCCTTATGGAGATCCTCCCGGACGCGGATCCCGACGCCTACACGGTGGAGGTCTGGCTCAACAAGGGGTCGGACGACCTCGCTGCGGTCATCGACGCAGAAACGGTCGCTCCCCTCGCAAACGACACGTCGTTTGCCGCCGTGTCCATGCCACGTTCGGTGCTCGAGTCGACCGTGCATGCCGTGGAGATGCGTCTCAACGATCCTGCTCATCGCGCGGTCGCTCCGGTTGGGAGAGACATCAAAGTGATGGGAGCCCGCAAGGGCGACAACATCTTCATCACGGTTGCCTGCCCCATCATGGCCACCAAGGTCCAGAACCGCTCCGAGTACGATCAGGCGGTCAACGACGTGCAGGCATTTGCCGAACAGGTCGCATCCGAAACCGCTGGTCGCACGGTTGATGTCGCCGTCAATCAGGCAGACCAGGAGGAGAGCGTGTACCTCACGCTGTCTGGATCATCCGCCGAAGCGGGCGACGACGGACAGGTCGGACGGGGAAACCGCTTTGGTGGGCTCATCACACCGTACCGCCCGATGAGCCTTGAGGCAGCGGCCGGAAAGAACCCGGCAGCTCACGTCGGTAAGACGTATCACGCGATCGCGTTTGACATCTCCCAGCGCCTGATTGCCGAGACCGACGCGACCGAGGCAACCATCCGCCTGCTGTCCTCCATCGGCCACCCCGTCACCGAGCCGCAAGAAGCCCACATCGAGACAACCGGTTCTCCTGATCCTTTGGTCATCGAACGCATCGCCGAGGATTGCTTCGGGGATTGGGCGGGCGTGACTCGAAGGCTCATCGATGGCGAATACGAGTTGTACTAGTGGTCCTTCTCGAGCGTGCTTCTGAGCTGGACAGGGCAGATCCGATAGCGGCTTACCGCGACGAATTCATCATCGAGGATGACTTTGTGTATCTCGATGGGAACTCGCTCGGGCGGCTGCCGAAACGAACGATCGAGCGAATCCGCACGGTCGTCGAGAAGGAATGGGCACACGAGCTCGTGCTTGGGTGGGAGCATTGGCTCGACCTCGGTGTTGAAATCGGTGATCGCCTCGCTCCGATCATCGGTGCGTCACCAGGGGAAGTCGCCCTCTGTGACCAGACGTCAGTAAACCTGTACAAGGTCGCGAGCGCCGGACTCACCCACAGCGGGCGAACAGACATCATTACCGATCGAGGCAACTTCCCTTCGGATCGCTACGTGCTTGAGGGGGTCGCCACTTCGGCTGGAGGAACCCTGATCTTTGCCCCCGAGGATCCTTCTCCAAAGGTCATCGAGTCGCTGATGACGGATTCGGTCGGTCTCGTTTCGCTCTCGCATGTCGGATATCGCTCCGGTCGAATGCTCGACGCCCCTGCCATCACCGCTGCTGCACATGCCGGCGGTGCGTTGATGTTGTGGGATCTCGCACACTCCGCGGGCGCGGTGCCAGTCAAGCTCAACGAGTGGGGAGCTGATCTTGCCGTTGGATGCACTTACAAGTATCTCAACGCCGGCCCGGGCGCTCCCGGGTTCCTCTTCGTTCGCGAGTCATTGATCGGGGCAATCCAACAGCCCATCTCCGGCTGGTACGCGCACGCCGACCAATTCGCGATGGCTGAGGAGTTTGTGCCAAAGGCCGGCATCGGCAGGTTCGTTGTCGGAACTCCCCCGATCGTGTCGATGGTCGGCGCTGACGAGGGCATCCAACTCACAGCAGAGGCGGGAATGGCATCGTTGCGGACCAAGAGCCTCGCGCTCACGGACTTCTTCATCGAAGCGCTCGATCAACTCGATCCTCCCGATGTCGAACTCGTCACCCCTCGGAACCACGAAGCGAGGGGTTCACAGGTGACCGTCCGCCACACGGAGGCTTACCGGATCTCGCTTGCTCTGCGAAGGGACGGAGTCATTCCCGACTTTCGAGCGCCCGATCTTGTCCGCTTCGGCTTTACACCTCTGTACACGACGTTCTCGGAGGCTGCGATGGCAGCGACCCATCTGGATCAGATCGTGAGAACCGGCAGCTACACCGAGTTCGACGAGACGCGTCGGGGAGTGACCTGAGATTCGCCCATCAGGCGATTCGATCATTTCGGGCTAACGGGCTCCACCACTTGCCCACGGGCGCGATCCTTCATGGCCACCTTCCACAGTGTTCGGACCGGAACGCATGTCAGCAGCTCGTCGTCCCTGCTCTGATCGTCGGCGCTCCGGGTTGCCGGCGAGAGGAGCCTGTTCGACGATGGCCTCCACCTGTGTGCTTTGCATGTCGGATGGCACGGCGGTGATGCCCAGTGCCTTTTCAATCGCTGTCAACCGATCGAGGATTGCGGTCATGACATCGACTCCAGCCATACCCACCTGGTCGGCACCGTCCTGGTCGGCGCCGTCGGCGTCGGTGCCGTCGGCGTCGGTGCCGTCGGCGTCGGTGCCGTCGGCGTCGGCAAAGTCCCCGCCGCCGGCGTCAGCGGGACTGCCAGTGACTTGTTCAGGATCAACAAGTTGTTTGGCCTTGGCGGCCTCGGAGATCTGCCGAAGTTCAGCGTCACGCGCAATCATGCGGGGTGCGGTAAGAAAGATCATGGCATGACGGCCACACAGCGGAAGATGCTTCTCGTTGAATGCAACCGCATGGCGATCACACTTCGAGCAGACCGGAGTGAGCGGAATTTCGACGTCCATACCGAAACCATCGGCGCGTTCGCCGCGTGACCAGAGGATAAATATTGGCAAACGGGTGAACTAGTCATAACGAGCGCCATCCTGACATCTCATGGGATGTCAAGCGTTCAGAGGTGGCTTCTCATCGCGGTCCGTGGACCGTACTTCGGTGCCCGGATGCCTGCCTGCTTCACCATCATCAGAATCCGTCTCCGGTACGGCCGGAATGGCTCAAGAAGCTCAAGCATGCGAGCATCATCCGAGCGTGGTTGGGCACCAAGTGCCCATCCAATCGTGTTCGCGAGGTGATAGTCACCGATCGGAACGGCATCTCGGTCGCCGTACGCAGGCCCCATCACCATCCCTGCCGTCCACGGACCGACTCCACGAATCGCCAGCAGGCGGTTCCAGGCATCAGCGACCGGCATTGTGAGAGACTCGTTGATTCGTCGCGCACGTCGTGACGCTTCGATCACGATCTCGGCACGTTTTTGTTCGACACCGACCCGATGGAGATCTTCATAGCTCATTCCTGCGATCACGGAAGGATCGGGAAAGGCCTTGACCGTTGTGAAGGGACCGGGGGCTGGTGCACCAAAAGTGCTCTTGAGTAGCCGGAACGATCGTTTGGCTTCCTGAGTCGTCACCATCTGACCGAGCACAGCCTTGACCAGTGTCTCATGCATCGCTCCATTGGCTCCCAGTCGAAGTCCATGGGATTCGGCATCAAGGTCGCGGATCTCGGTCGGGGTGGTCCCATTCCAAATCGGGTCGTCGAGACCCACGAGCGTTGGTAGTCGGTCCAGCAATTCGTTGGCGCCGATCCCCCATGCTTCCGCATG
>QQUL01000022.1 GCA_008501565.1 Armatimonadota bacterium | reverse complement strand
CTTCCATAATTCACCATCCAACCTACGCTTGGATCATGAAGCGACTCGCCTCAGTCCCGCTGATCTTTGCCATGATCCTTGTCGGCTGCACTGGCGGTACCAGCGACGGTGCCACGACAACAGCGTCGGTTCTCATCACCAGCACCGTCCCGTCCACCACGACGACCACGACGACGCTTCCTCCGACCACGACGACCACGACGACGCTTCCTCCGACCACGACGACGGTGCCGCTACCGGAGGTTTCGGTTGCCGCCAATGGATTCCTTCCCATGCCTTTCCCAGGATCGGATGACGCCCACGGCTCAGGGTGCGTTGTGGGGGGAGTTGAGGTTCCGGATGGAATCTGGTTTGGATTCATCAAGGCGATTGACACATCGACGGTTACCATCGATGTGGCTTGTTTCTGGACAGGTGAAGCGGCCAACAGCAGGGCCATCGCTGATGGCGAGGAGCCTTTGGATTTCTACATTCGCAACAACAATCTGAGCACCCGATCAGCTCCGCTCAACGATACAGGGACGGCCTACTGGCTTGATGGAGCCGGTGATCTGACGCCCATCGCGATACCAATGGCGGACTGGCCAAGCACAAGTAGCACCGCGATTCAGGACTGCCCGAGCGATCACTGCGCCGCGTGGATCTATGTGAACGGCGGAACCGTCACGGAGCTGGTCGAGCAGTATCTGCCCTGATTGACGGCTCACTTGGCTTTGACGGTGTATCTGCCTCTTGTGACCGCGAGCAACCATCAGCATGTTCCTTGTTGTCAGGTCAATCGGTGTGGAGTTTCGAGTCCCGTCCACGGTGGACAGAGGTGCCGGTTCCAGTCTGATGCCCGTGGTCCTCCGGAGAAAGAAAAGCACTCGTACTACGAGGGAGAGTAGTAGGTCTCGAAACTCACAGAGATCGGACCGAAGGGCGGGTCAGAGCTTTCAGTCCGTAAAGAAGTCTTGGAGTTGCGGCTTCACGTGCCGTCAGTCCTTGAGGACATCTCGGCGATGTCGGAATTCGTCCTCGTCGATCTCACCACTGGCGTAGAGCTTTGAGAGGATCGCTAGCGCTTCATCTTGCGGGTTTGTGCGAGTTCTGCGTTCAGTTCGGGACATGAGCACCGCTCCAATCACGACAACCGCAAGGATCGTCCAGAAGAGCACCATTGCCCAGCTGAATCCCGACATGTGGCCAGAATCAATCATGTGTGAGAGCTGGTGGTAGCGTGGCACCTTTGCATGCTCCTCTCCAAAGAGGCTCTTGTCTACGATCATACGTCGTAGATGCGGCTAGTTGGCCGGATCCGTGAGCGCGAAGAGCTCGAGTTGATTCACGGCGGATATGGCTCGAACCCTTCGATCCTCTGGATCTCGCGGACATAGGCGACGATCGCATCGAGGTCTTCGTCCGAAAGTCCAGGGACCGGCTCCATGTTGCCGAACCCCCAGTGGTGCGCCTGAACCCCATTCCTTGCAGCGAGAATGAACGCGACGTCACCGTGGTGGTTTGGTTCGTAGACGATCGACAGGTGTGACGGTCCCGTCGAGGTCCCTCGCAGGTCATCACCGTGACACGAAGCGCAATTCGCCTGGTAGAGCGGTTCTCCCGCCGCGACGAGTCCCGGATCTTGAGGTGGAATACCAGTCCCGGCATCACCGGTCGGCTTTGTGTTCCCAAAGGCAGCAACGGCAATCACCATTGTCACTACGAGCGCACCGATGGCGATCCATGCGGCGTGCTTTCGAATCATGATGCGGCTCCAATGAGGACACCTTTGGCCACCGCAACGTGTTCTGATCCACAGTGGATTGTGACGACAGGATGCCGAGGCGCTCTGGTCATGGGGTGGTGTCCTCCTGCAATCAGAGCCAAAAGACGACCAGCGTCGTGAGCGAGATGCCAACCATTCCACACGCCATTGCGTACATGATTGCCCGAGCTGGCTTGGCCAGTGGCTGATCGAGTTCAGCCATCGCGTTGAGCCTGGCAACGACATCACCCGCCGTGAAGGCGGCGACTCCCGGTGCTGCCGCGACACCGCTGAGCTTGAGTAGGGCCCCGCGCGTGGAAACGAGATCGGTCGTGCGTGAATCTGCAGCTGTCTCGAGTGCCAGTAGGGCTGCATCGACGAGCCATCTGGCCGGAGCGAACATTGCAGCAATCGGTCTGAGCATGCCGACCAGGATCAGGTGAGGTCGGTGCCCAAGCGATATGTGGGCAGCCTCGTGTTCAATGACCGCCGCCACCTCAGACGGAGTCAGGATCTCGACAAGACCGGTCGTGATGACGACCTGTGGATCGTGGCCACCAATGGCGTAGGCGAGTGGCTGCTCTGCGTCAAGAATGACCAGCCCATAGGCACCCATATCGTGGTGGACACCAATCCCATTTTCTATGGTCAGTCTGGTTTCCACCTCCCACGCCCTCCGAAAGCCCACAGAGAACGCCACCATCAACAGAACGACGCCAAGAGCCGAGACCCAACCGACGAGCGCGCCTCCGGGAAAGAAGTGTCGGTCGATGACAGAGCCCCCTCCAATGGTCACGACGAGGGGCACTGAGCAGAGCAGCAGCGCAACCAGCAGGAGGATCATGCCGCTCGACATGGTCGCGGCGTTGAACCGGGTCAGCTCGATCGGACGAAAAGCTGCTCGGACACGTCGCGCGAGAATCGGTAGAGCCACCAGACCTGCCGTTGCGACGACAAGCATTTCGGGCAGGAGTTCTCTGATCATTCATGCTCCAAGAATGCTCTGAGCTTCTTTCGCTCCGAAGCCGAGAGTTGTTCAGTGAACCGGGCAAGGGCAGTGGACCGGTCCCCAGCGGTTTCAAGGATTTCTTCCATCCGTCTGGCAGCGTGCTCGCTCCTGTTCAAGACCGGGCGATACGCATATGCCCGTCCGTCCCGTTCCCGGGTGAGTCGCCCCTTCTTCCACAGCCGAGCAAGGACGGTCATGACTGTCGTGTACTCAACCCTGCGTTCTTCAGGAAGACGTTCCTGCACACCGCCTGGGGTCAGCGGCATGTCAGTGGTCCAGAGAACATCCATGATGGCGTTTTCTAGAAACGGAGATCTTGACACGGGGAACCTCTTCGTTGGAAATGACGCAGTGGCGATACTACGACAGAATGTAGGAAACCGACAACGCCTGTCCGCCAGAATCCTGATTCTGGCCGTCAACCCACCAACTGCTACGACGTAGACTCGTAGATCTCACCTGGCTTGGAGACTGACATGACCCACTCTGCACACGACTCTGAGACGAGCGCGACGCACGAGGACCACGGCGACCAGCACGACAAACACGAAGGACACTCGCCGGAGATGTTCCGGGACCGTCTGCTGGTCAGCGTCCTGTTGACGGTGCCCATCCTGTACTTCTCGGACCAGATCCAGGTCTGGTTCCGCTACGACGCCATCTCATTCTTCGGATCAGATCTGATCACCCCCGTTCTGGCGACCATTCTCTTCGTCTATGGCGGTGGGCCCTTCCTCAAGGGTGCGTTGGCGGAATTGCGTGCTCGCCAGCCCGGCATGATGACTCTCATCAGTGTCGCCATCACCGTGTCCTATGTGTTCTCGGTGGCCGTCACGTTGGGCTTTCCCGGCAAGGATTTCTATTGGGAACTCGCCACCCTCATTGACATCATGCTCCTCGGTCACTGGGTCGAGATGCGATCGGTCGAGTCCGCTTCATCGGCGCTCGACGAACTTGCCAAGCTCCTTCCCGATACGGCCCACCTGGTCAACGACGACGGTTCGATTACCGATGTCGAAGTGTCCCAGCTCAGGGTGGGGAACCGCATCGTCATTCGCCCCGGTGAGCAGGTACCGATCGACGGCGACATCATCGAGGGTCGTACATCAGCGAACGAAGCCTTTCTCACCGGCGAATCAAAGCCCGTAACCAAGGATGTCGGCGCCGAGATGGTCGCCGGATCGATCAACGGCGAGGGTGTTGTCACGATTCACGTGTCACGCGTCGGCGACGACACCGCCTTGTCGCAGATCATGCGTCTCGTTGCAGATGCTCAAACCTCGAGGAGTCAGTATCAGGTACTCGCCGATAGAGCGGCAGGCTGGCTGACATTCATAGCCATCGGGGTGGCGATTCCCACCCTCATTGTGTGGCTGATAATCGACGATGACCCGACATTCGCTGTCACTCGGATGGTGACGGTTCTCGTGATCGCTTGCCCCCACGCTCTTGGACTTGCCATTCCGTTGGTCACCGCCAATGCCACGACCATGGCTGCCAACAACGGGGTGCTGGTACGCAACCGGGAGGCATTCGAACGGGGCAGAGACATCCGGTTCGTCGCTTTCGACAAGACGGGCACACTTACTGAGGGCCGATTCGGTGTGTCTGCCGTCGTCTCGAGCATCGACAAGGAGACTGCGCTCAGTATTGCTGGGAGCCTCGAACAGAACTCCGAGCACCCCATAGCGGCAGCGATTGTCCAAGAAGCCATGGACCACAGGAGTGATGTTCCAACGGCTACCGATGTCACAGCCGTTGCCGGTGAAGGTATCACTGGAACGGTCGACGCTGTTTCGTGGAAGGTCGGCAAGCCGGAATGGGTGGCGGACGACATGGAGGCACTCGACCCGAGATTGCGGCAGGCACTCGACGAAGCAGATGAGCGAGGCGACACCCCCGTGGCTTTGGGCAGGGATGATGCGATCGTTGCCGTGTTCGCACTGGCGGACCAGATACGACCCTCCGCACGTCGTGCCGTTTCCGAATTGGTCGAAATGGGGATCACGCCTGTGATGGTCACCGGGGATGCTGAAGCCGTCGCAAGGACGGTTGCCGGAGAACTTGGAATCGACCGCTATCACGCACGAGTCCGACCGGCAGAAAAGTCAAAGATCGTCCAAGAACTCCAAACCGAAGGGAGGGTTGCATTTGTCGGAGACGGGATCAACGACGCGCCAGCACTCCTCGAAGCCGATCTTGGCATCGCGATCGGAGCCGGGACCAATGTTGCGATCGAGTCTGCAGATCTGGTGCTTGTCGATGACGACCCCACCGGTGTTGCAAAGGCGCTGCGCCTCTCGAGGCTGACGCGGTCCAAAATGGTGCAGAACCTCGTTTGGGCCACCGGATACAACGTCATCGCGATCCCATTGGCGGCTGGCGTTGGTGTCAGCGTAGGAGTCGTCCTGTCACCTGCAATGGGTGCAATCCTGATGTCACTGTCGACGGTCATCGTGGCCGTGAATGCCATGTCGATGAGGCGCGTCTCGGTGTCATGAAGCGTTGAACCGCCGCGCTTTGCCGCACCAAGAACTCGGCCCCGGATTTGCTGCGCCCGCGGCGATGGTCAAACGGTTGCCCCTGTGGATACCGATCGTGGCAGGCGCGGGCAGAGCCATTTCCAGCCGACGAGACGGGCAACGATGGCCGATGATTCGTCCTGGCTTGCCATAAACGCGTTCGATCAGGTCTTGGCGACGGCGCGCCAGCAGGACTCGATGACGGTGCTCAAGTCGGTTTTGGAGAGGGCTGTCCCTGACGCAACCAGACGGACGGCTGGGGCCAGGCTCAGGTCATAGAGGACTTCCGCGGGGAGGTCGACCAAGTATGCACCGAGACCCTCTGCGGCACTGGTCAGAGGGTCATCACCGGGCAAAGCGTCGTGAGCCACCTTCCGGAGCGGGGAGACCTCGACCTGAACCAGGAAGCCGGCGATGGATGGGTCGTCGCTGAGGTAGCGGTGGCAGTTGCGCCACACCTCCTCGAACACTGTGCGTGGTTCGGCCGACAGGTCAACTTCATGGAGCGCTGCTCTGCCAAGGCCGGTCTTCACCTCTACGAAAGCGGCCACCAAAAGCGCTTCTTTCGAGTCGTAATGGACGTAGGCCGTACCGGTGGCCACTCCTGCCTGCTCGGCGATCATGCTCATGCTTGTTCCGTGAAGGCCGTGTTGGGCGACAAGGTCGACCATGGCCCGTCGAACCAGGGCTGGACGGTCAACTCTTGTGGTGGTCAAGACTGTGTCTCCGCCATGGCCGAAGCAACGTCGATGGTGAACCCTGTCTCTGCCTCCGAGACTGCGAAGAGCGTGTCGATGGCGTCCTGGTTGTGGGATCGACCCACCAAGGGGCGCCGCACCGCGGGACCGTTGTTCCCGAAGCGGGGGGCATAGAGCTCGCCGCCGTGAGCCTTGGGATCGGTTGCAGCCCGGAGCTGGGGGAGGGCACCGCGCGCCGCGGACATGACGGTGTGCTGAGCGAGCCAT
>QQUL01000130.1 GCA_008501565.1 Armatimonadota bacterium | reverse complement strand
GGCCACGACGCGGGAGCCGGAGGTGGCGGTGAGCAGAGGGAGCAGTCGGGCGGTGAGGGCGTAGTGGCCCAGGTGGTTGACGCCGAACTGCATCTCGAAGCCGTCGGAGGTTTCGGCCCGCGGGATACCCATGACCCCGGCGTTGTTGATGAGAAGATCGAGTCGGTCGAAGTCAGTGAGTACTCCGTTCGCCAGTGTCTCGACAGAAGACAGCGACCCGAGATTGAGCTCACGGACCTCGATCGAGGCCTCAGGTTGGCCAGCGCGTATGTCCTCGAAAGCCTGCTGCGCCTTCGTCTGGTTGCGTGCGGCCATGACCACGTGGCAGCCCTTGGCGGCGAGAGCCCGGGAGGTCTCCAGCCCGAGACCCCCGTTGGCCCCGGTGACCATTGCAATCCGCCCTGTCTGGTCGGGAATGTCGTTCGCTGTCCAACCCATAGGAATCTCCTCGTAATGAATGAATACTCGTTCAGTATGAATGTTCATTCAGTTTGTGTCAAGGGTTGGAGTGGGATCTCTCGATCTCGCACGTCGGAGCCACCATTCCACTCCGTGGGACAGAGGTGTAGATTTGGTCCCGGAACCAGATCCCGAAGGAGTCGACCTTGACCAACCCAAACCCTGCCACCGCTGCAACGGCTACTGCCAACGCTGGCGTCCTCGACCAGCTTCCGTTCGACGATCACACCGATTTCGAGAATGCGCGTCGGGGTTTGATCGTCGAGGGAAGTGGCCAGATCAAGAGCTCCGATGGACGTGTGGTGTGGGACATCGACCTGTGGGGTTTTCTCGATGGCGATGCACCGGACACTGCCAATCCGAGTTTGTGGCGCCAGGGGCAGCTGGTATCGATTGCCGGGCTCTTCAAGGTCACCGATGGCGTCTACCAGGTCCGTGGCTATGACCTGTCGGTCTGCAGCTTCCTCAGGACTGATTCAGGCTGGATCGTGGTCGACCCACTCGTCAGCGTGGAGCCGATGGAAGCCGCCTTCGCTCTCGTCAAGGAACACGTGGAGGACCTGCCCGTGGTCGGCGTCATCTACACCCACAGTCATGTTGACCATTTCGGCGGGGTGCGGGCAGTGGTGAGTGATGAGGATGTGTCTTCTGGCAGGGTCCGGATCGTGGCCCCGGTGGACTTCATGGAAGAGTCGGTCAGTGAGAACGTGATGTTGGGTAACGCTATGTCGCGCCGCGCCTCATACATGTACGGGAACCTGGTTGGTTGGGATCCCCAACGCGGGATCGGAGCCGGCCTCGGTCAGCTCACTTCGTCGGGGCGGATCACGCTCATCCCTCCCACCGACATCATCTCCGAAACGGGCCAGGAGTTGACCATCGACGGTCTTCGAATCGTCTTCCAGCACACACCCGGCGCCGAAGCACCGGCGGAGATGTGTTTCTACCTGCCCGACCGCAAGGCCCTGTGCATGGCAGAGATCGCCACTCACAACCTCCACAACGTCTACACGTTGCGCGGGGCGAAAATTCGGAGTGCCGACGCCTGGTCTCGCCATCTCAACGACGCCATCCGGCTGTGGACCGACAATGCCGAAGTGGTGTTTGCCTCCCATCATTGGCCGACATGGGGGAAGGAGAACATCGTCGCCTATCTGAAGGGCCAGCGCGATCTTTACCGGTATCTGCACGACGAGACGCTGCGACTCGCCAACCACGGGTACACCTACATCGAGATCGCCGAGATGATCGAACTACCCGACGGGATCGGCGGCAGTTTCGCCAACCGCGGCTACTACGGGTCGGTAAACCACTGCGTCAAGGCGATCTACGTGTACTACCTGGGATGGTTCGACGGCAATCCGGCCAACCTCCATCCGCTCACACCGGTGGAGACGGCGAAGAAGACGGTCGAGTACATGGGCGGCGCCGACGCGGTGCTGGCCAAGGCTCGTGAGGACTATGAGAAGGGCGAGTACCGGTGGGTGGCTCAGGCGGTGAACAATGTCGTGTTCGCCGATCCCGACAACACCGAAGCCAAGAACCTCCAGGCCGACACCCTTGAACAGCTGGGCTATCAGGCCGAAAACGGCACCTGGCGGGACTTCTATCTCTCTGCTGCGAAAGAGCTGCGGGATGGAGTCATGGCCGCTGCGACACCCAACACTGCAAGCCTGGACATCGTCCGGTCGATGACCTCAGAGATGCTTCTCAGCTACTTGGGTGTACGACTCAACGGGCCGAAGGCCGCCGACCTCGATTACACGTTCAATCTGAACCTGACCGATCCCGACGAGTCCTACGGGCTTGAGGTCGGCAACGGAGTTCTCAACTACACGAAGGACGAGGGCTTCGACTCGCCCACGGCGACCATCACGGCGGCCCGCTCTGCGATCGACGCCGTCATCCTGGGTCAGGCCACATTCGCCGATCAGATCGGGAGCGGAGCGATCCAGATCGAGGGTGACGAAAAGGCCTTCACCGATTTCCTCGGCCTACTCGACGATTTCGAGTTCTGGTTCAACATCGCGACCCCATAGTGCCAGGGGCCCCATGGGAGGGTACAGTGGCTGATCGCCCGTCGAGGTCAGCGTCCACGGTCACACGAAGTACAACCGACGCTTGGTCATTGTGGTCGCACAGCAAGTAGCGATGATCGAGCCCTATCCATCCAACGCGAAAATGCATCAGTGGGTAAATCCGATAGCCATCGGGGGAGGAGCGCTCGCGTCCCTCCAAGCTGCTGGAGCTGCGGCAGTTGAGCCGGTTGTTCCTGCCACCCTTCAGTCACGGGTGGTCGGAGGAGCGTGACTATCAGGCTCAACTCCACGGACCAGCCGAGTCGCCCTCAGGCGCTGATGTCGTGGAGTTCGGGAAAGGACAGCGCTTGGGCACTGCACGCCGTCCGCCAACGCGGTGACGTCGACGTGGTAGCGTTGTTGACCACGTTCAACAGTGAGTTTGACCGAGTTTCGATGCATGGAGTGCGCCGCGCTCTGGTCGAGATGCAGGCGCAGCGGACCGGGCTACCGGTGTGGTCGGTCGACCTCCCGTCGCCGTGCACGAACGATGAGTATGAGCAACGTATGGCTGAGGTCATGGACCGTGCCCAGCACGCCGGCATTGCAAGTATCGTGTTCGGCGACCTATTCCTTGAAGATGTACGCGCCTATCGGACCGAAAGACTTGCTGGGACCGGCATCGAACCGACGTTCCCAATCTGGTGCGGCACGAAGGGCACCCGGAACCTCGCTCACGAGATGATCGACGGTGGGCTCCGCACGGTGATCGCCACCATTGATTCCCGTCAGCTGGATCCGTCTTTCGTAGGTAGGATCTTCGATTCTGACCTACTCAACGATCTTCCCACCGGCGTGGATCCCTTGGGCGAGAACGGCGAGTTCCACACATTCTGCTACGACGCTCCGATCTTCGATCACCCGATCGACTACACGATCGGGAATATCGTTGACCGTGATGAGTTCTCTTATGTCGATCTACTCGCCACATAGTCAAGGATACAACGGGGTCTTGATTGCCATGTATTGCCAGGACAACTTCATTGCCACTCGGTGGCAATGACGCATAACGTGCAATCTGTTTCATTCCTTCCGACGATGGCCGTCGTCAGACTTGGTTTGAAAGCGGTGATTCTTGGGTCACGGCTACGTTGAGTGGGCCTACGTGGATTTGAACCACGGACCTCATCCTTATCAGGGATGAACAGGGGGTGCGGCTGTACCTACAATAACGACGGAAACCCTTGTGGTGCAAGGAAAACTACCTTTCAGTACCTTGCATCATTTTGCACCACTTTTCATTCTCTTGTGCACGCGATGTGCACGCGGGGAATTGCCTCCCGCTCGAGGTCCAGGCGCTGTCGCCTCAGTCCCGGGTCAGCTTCGGCTGGTCGGCAGGGATTGGTAGTCCTCAACGGCCTCGGGCTCGCGATGATTGACCGAGATCTCCCCCTCGATGACGATGGAGGGGCTCAGGCTGCGTTCTGCTGGCCTGTGGTCAGCACCAGAATCGGGTACCCGGAGGACGCGAAGCTGGTTCGCTGCAGCGATCTCCCGATGCTCAGCACCGCAGAGACGGATTCCGTGGGGTTCACTAGGTGTGACAACCGGGGACGTGGAATGATCTCACGAAACTGTGAATCACCAGCATGTAATCCAAGTTGTACGCGTGAAACTGGGAAACTCCTGTTAGAATCCAAGTTATGTCTCTGCTGAGCGAATCTCCAGTTGGTCGCACAATCACGATCACCGGTCACGATCATCGCTTCGGCGAGGACTACGCAGTCGAAGCGTTCTTGCCAGATCCTCTTCCAACGGATATCCGGCTGCCCTCGCGAACTTGGTCGCTGGTGACTGATGCAATGGCAGAACTTGGACGCCTCGATGCGGCGGCTCAGCTACTCCCCAATCCGCAACTGGTTGCGCGGGTCGCAACTCGTCTCGAAGCCGTTGGAACCTCGGCGCTTGAGGGAACATACGCCAACTTGGCTGAACTCTTCGCTGCCGAAGTAGAGGCGACAGGTGGAACGATCCCTGCACGGGTTCGCGAGGTTATGAACTACATTGCCGCCGTCAGCGCCGGCTCAGCATGGATCGAAGGCGCGCCCATTACGCGCGGACTGATGTCAACAATGCAGGCCACACTTGTGGAAGGGACCGAGTCCGACGGTCCAGAGGCAGGTGATGTGCGCACAACCCGCGTGTTTATCGGTCCTAAGCACCGACCGATTACCGAAGCGCGGTTCGTGCCACCTCCGCCTGGCGACCAGCTACTCCAAATGTACGAGGATTGGTTCGAGTGGGTCAGAGACGATCGCAATCCCCCGGAGATTCCCCTACTCGTTCGCGTTGCCATGGCGCACTACCAATTCGAGACGATCCACCCGTATCACGACGGCAATGGTCGAGTCGGTCGCCTCGCTGCCATGCTGCAGTTGATTCGAGAGGGCGTGCTCTCCTCCCCCGTGCTTTCGCTTTCTCCTTGGTTGAAGAGCCACGAAGACGAGTACAAGGACCGCCTTCTTGCCGTCAGCGAAACGGGTGACTGGGTGCCATGGGTGGAGTTCTTCATCACCGCAGTCACTTCCGAATCGAGAGCGGCACAGAAACGAATCCGACGTTTGCTGGAGCTGCAAAGCGAGGTCAGCGAAACCGTCCGTGAGCTGGTGCCCCGCGGTCGCTTGGCCGTAGACATTGCTGATGATCTGATCGGGTTCCCAATCGTGTCGGTCTCATCGGCTCAGCAACGGTACCGCAGATCCAACCAAGCGGCACGAAACGCAGTCAATCGACTCGTCGACGTGGGAATCCTTGAGGCGTACGACCATGCAGCCTATGACAAGCGGTACTGGAACCCTCGTGTCTTCCAAGTCATCGGAGATTAGTCAATCGCCCTCACCACCCGAGGCAAGCAACTCAGAAAGGTGCAATCAATGAAAACCAGCGTCTCGATACCCCTCGATGCGGATGGATATCTACGTCGAGAATGCCCGAACTGTATTCGGCAATTCAAGTGGTTCTCAGGAGAGACCGACGACCGACCCACCGGCACGATCGACCCTACCGAATACACGTGTCCGTATTGCGGCATAGCCGCCCCTACAAGCGACTGGTGGACACAGGAGCAACTCGACTATGCCGTAGGCATGGCCGGTCCAGCCGTGACCCAAGAAGCAACGAGCATGCTGAAGAAGGAGATAGGAAAGATCAACCGTCGATCTTCGTTCATCAAGATGGAGGTGAGTTCAAGGTCAGCGCCCACGCCAGGACCGATGGCCGAACCAAACAACATGGTGATGAAACACTCTCCCTGTCACGGTTGGGAGCCAATCAAGGTGAGTGACGACTGGCATGCCGCGTTGCACTGCTTGGTGTGCGGTGCACAGTTTGACCACGGCGCGCAAGCAAACATTGCGGGGTGACCGAGGTACCGAAAGTCGTACCATTTGGGGCCGACCAGCAAGGCAACGTTTTCACGCGTCCTTCGTCGCGAGCAACGACGTGGCAACCGCCGAATAGCGTTGTGAATGTTTCTCACGACCGGTTCGAGCGCCTGTAGAAATGGCAACGACACGGCGCCAGACCTTGCAAGGTATGGGTGTGAGGCTCTCATCGTTTAGCGTTGCTTTTCAATGGTTCTCAGCATCATGTGGACGCGTTGTTGTTGCGAGAACCTGCCCCGAACGCTTCGCGACGTACTGCATCGATGCCTTACGCCGGACGCGATCGATCCAATCAGTTGCTCGTCACCCTCTGATCCGTAATCAGAATC
>QQUL01000101.1 GCA_008501565.1 Armatimonadota bacterium | reverse complement strand
CACCGAGCAGCGCCGTTGCTGCAGGCGGGATGACACCGAGCTGGATCTCGGGACAAGCGAGCTTTGCCGATTCTTCCGCGATCACGATGCCACATCCCAGAACGAGTTCCAGCCCGCCTCCAAGGCAGTTTCCCTGCACACCGACCAACGTCGGATAGGGGAATCGAACCAGGGCACGGATGACCGCACCAAGTGCGGCAAGCATCTCAGGGGCCGTATCGGGCAAGTGCTCTTCGACGCTTGCACCAAACGAGAAGTTGTTCCCCGCAGCACGCAAGACAAGAACCTTGCCACCCGCGGCGTCCGCCGCCGTTGCGATCGCACGCTCCAGCTCGGCACAGACAGCGATGTCAACCACGTTCCCCGGCGGCTTGTCGATCGTGATCGTGTGGACAGCCCCGTCGTCGGAGACATCGTGACGAACCGTCATGCATCTGCCTTGTACTGAGGGGACACAGCCTCGGTCAGCTCGTCGCCCCATGTTTCGCCCTGAGCGATTCTGCGGCGCAGATCGATGTAGTCAACCTCGCGACCGACCTCGCGGTCACCGCGGTGGAATGCCTGGAACCCTGCCTTGGCCTCCGTCATCATGTTCAGCGAGAGCCACGCACGGTTCGACTCCTTGTTCTTGTCCCAGTGTTCGAGCTTCTTCTTGCGGACGGACTCAACCGTCTTGATCGTGCAATCGGGCATGGTGTAGAGAATCTTGGTGATCATCTCTTCGACGCCTGCGTCAAGCATCGAGAAGTCGACTGTTGCCAGTTTCACGGTCTCTTTGGCAGCGGCGAGTTCGTCGCCTTCTTTCGATTTGCCGTGGATGATCTTGCCCCACTTGTCGAGGTAGCGATCCGTGACAACCAGCGGGTTCGGGATGAACTCGCCGTCAACCTTCAGCACCGGGTAGATGTCGTTGACCAAACCGAGCCGCAGCGCTTCGTGCGCACTCCAGGGGTCGCACAGCACACAGCTCGCCATGGCTTGGGTGAACCCCACGTAGAGATCGAGGAAGTCGGTCGAGCCGCCGTCTGGTGCCGAACCGTGCTTTGGGCCTGCCTGACCGAAGCGAGCCATATCGGAGGCAAGCGTGAAGTCACACGCCATTCCGATCTCCTGACCGCCACCGATCCGCATGCCGTTCACCCGGTTGATGACCGGCTTGTCGCACATCAGGATGGCAGACACCATGTCGTTGAACAGACGCATGTACTGGCGATACTCAAGAGGTCGCCCTGCGTAGTACTCGGAATACTCCTCCGTATTGCCCCCGGTACAGAATGATCGATCACCGACCGCGGTGAAGACGACGGCGACCGCGGCACGGTCGACCGACGCTCGACGGAATGCGAGGATGACCTCCTTCACCGATGCGGTCGTATACGAGTTGAGCTGCTCGGGATTGTTGAGCGTGATCCACACCGAGTGGAGGCCATCGACGACTGCACCAGCCGCATCGTAAACAGGGCGCTCCTCGTAAAGCACCTCGTCGAACGTCACATCGGGGACGAGCTCGTGATTGACAAACTCAAAGCTGTCTACGGATGCCATGGTGTTCCACCTTTCATGGGATGAGAATTGTCCGTCGGGGATCGACGCGGTTGTGTGCGTCGTCGAGAGCTTGTGCAATGTCCGTCATCGGCACCTTGCGGATGAACGGTGCGAGGTCCACCTTGCCTGAGGTGACCAGTTCGATGGCTTCGGGATACAGCTGCGGGGGGCATCCCCATGTGCCGAAGGCGGTGGCGTCGAATGCCATCAGATTCGAGAGCCGTATCGAGATCTTGTCCATGGTGAATCCGACAACGGCAAGCGTTGCCTGGGGCCCGAGCATCCCGTAGGCGGTCTCCTGTCCGGGAGCGGTTCCCGAGCACTCAAAGATCTTCCAACCGGTGGCTGGCTTCCCGAATGCCTTGGCATGCTCCCGCACGGCGTCCCGGACATCACGGGGAGACATGCCACGGGAGTTCACCGTTGCCGCGGCTCCGTAGTCCTTGAGCTGGTCAAGCCGTTCGTCGTCGATGTCAACCGCCACGACGGTACCGCCGGATGCTGCTGCGATCTGAACCGCATACGACCCGACGCCACCGACGCCGACGATGACAACGAAGTCGCCGTCTGTCACCCCGGCCCGTCGGACGGCTTGAAGCGGTGTCGTCACCGCGTCAGCGATGACGGACAGATCGGCGAGCTCGTATCGGTCGGGAAGGTTCTCGATCACGGACAACCCGTTGGTCGGCACGGTGATGTGGGTCGCCCACCCACCGTCGAGATCGTTGCCGGGCATCTTCTGGTTGATGCACGCGTTGCCTTTGCCTGCCCTGCACAGGTCACACGCATCACATGGAATGACTGCGGGAATGAGCACCGCCTTGTCGAGCCAGTCCTCAGATCCGGATCCAGCCTGGACGACGCGGCCACTTATCTCGTGGCCCAGGACTATCGGAAGCGGCTGCTTCGTGGCAACGCTCCCGTCGAGGAATCCGAGATCCGTGTGACACACGCCACATCCGGCGACTTCGACCACAACCTCGCCTTGGGAAGGCGGACGCGCTGCCTCCTCGATTCGTTCGAGAGGCTCACCGACCCCGACGAAACGCCACGAGTACCTACCGTCGCTGCTCATTGCCTGTCTCCTGTCCCTTCATGCACGCTCGGCGGCTGCCTCGTTGAGTGCCTTGGCCACGTGCACCGAGATCATCCACTTCCGATACCGCTGGCCCGTGTCGGTGTTGTCCTGTGCACGGACGGGCTTCGAGGCAATCTCCGATGCCTCCTCGATGACCTCGGGTGTCAGTTGCTTGCCAGCGAGGAAGGTCTCCGCATCCGTTGCACTCACGGGAGCAGAAGCGATACCGCCCACGACAATCCGCGCAGAGGTGCAGGTGCCTTCCGTGTCGAGGTCAACGGCGCACGCCACGGAGAGGAGCGCAAAGTCGATTGATCCGCGTCGCCGCAGTTTCTGGAACGAGTTCCGTGTCGTGTGCGCCGGGATCGTGATGTCGACGAGGATCTCATCGGGTGTCTTGGTGAGGTAGTCGATCCCGTCGCTGCGATACAACACTTCTGCGGGTACGACCCGCTCACCCCGTGAACTCACCAGGCGCACCGTTGCGTTGAGGGCGATGGCGACTGGTGCGAGATCGGTTGAGCTGATCGCCCAGCACCTGTTGCTCGCGGGTGCAACCCAGCAGGTGTCGCCTCCGTCCTTGAGGCAGTGACCTCGGGCCTGTCGCCAGGTGAGGGGCATGTCGATGTAGTTGCAGCGCGTATCGACGCACAGATTGCCGCCGATCGTTGCAGAGTTCCTGATCTGGGGTGAGGCAACTGTCGAAGCCGCGGTTGCAAGCACCGGGGGGACATCTGAAGAGTCGGCGATTTCAGCCAGCGTGGTGAGGGCACCGATCACACACGATCCGTCGTCGGTGATTGCGATGCCGTGCATTGCCTCGATGTCGGCGAGGGAAACGAGCGTGATCGGAGCGGTTTGCCGACGCTTGAGCTTCGGCACCAGATCGGTGCCTCCGGCAATGAGAACCGCTCGTTCTGCGGGATCCGAAACGAGCCGTGCAGCTTCTTCGAGCGTCCCGGCAGATACGAAACCTACGGGTGGAACCTGAATCGTCACGAGACACCCGCCCCGGTGTGTGTGCGTCCTGTCGGGAACCCTTCGGGTGGTTCCACCATGATCAGTGGTGGGAACTCGAATGCGGGAACCTCTTTCGGACCGATTCTGCCCGGTTTGCCTCGTGCAACATCACGCAGGGCTGCGACGATCTTGTCCGGAGTGAAGGGAGTCTGATCCATGCGAATTCCGAGGGCGTTCCAAATCGCATTGGCGACCGCAGGGATGACGGGAAGCAGTGGTCCCTGCCCGACTTCTTTGGCTCCGAACGGTCCTTCGGGATCATGGGAGTCAACAATGATCGACTCCACGGGGGGCATGTCGAGCGACGTCGGCATCTTGTAGTCCAACAAGGATGGGCCACGGTGTAGGGCGCCGCGGAAGTCGTCTGCTTCGAAGAGCGCCTCGCCGAGTCCCATGTAGACCCCACCCTCGATCTGGCCCTCGACGAGTAGCGGGTTGATCGATTGACCTATGTCGTGTGCGAGCCAGACCTTTTCGACGTTGACGATTCCCGTGTCGGGATTGCAGTCGACCTCGACAACCGCCACCGAGTAGCTGTAGGCGGGTGAGATCCCGACGCCAGCTCCCTTGTAGAGCCCCGCAAGCTTCGGTGCCTTGTAGCTTCCCGACTCGATGAGCGGTCCCCCGCTGGCGATTGCGAGAGCCACAGCCTCGGCCCACGTCACTCCCGTATCAGGTTCTTCTGCGTCTTCGATTCGCCCGTTCTGGGCAACGAGACTCTCAACAGGGGCGCCGAGCTTGTCAGCAACGGCGCCAAACACACGGTCCTTGACGGCGATTCCTGCTTGGAGCGCCGCGTTCCCTCCCATGAAGGTGACCCGGGACGAATAGCTGCCGAGGTCGACCGGCGTGAGGTCGGTGTCTGCCGTCACCATTGCGATGTCGGAGGGCTCGAGTCCGAGTACCTCCGCGACAACGGTTGCGAGCATGGTTGTTGATCCCTGCCCGATGTCGGTTGCCATGGAGAACACGGTGACGCCGCCTCCCCGATCAACCTTGATCTGTACCTCGGATTGGGGCATGTCATTGAAGTAGATGGGAAGCCCGGCTCCACACATGTACGCACCGACGGCGATTCCGACGCCTTTGCCGGTAGGGAGACTCTCGAACTTCTCTTTGAAATCAGATACCTCGGCGGCCCGTTCAATGCATTCGGTGAGCGCACAGCTGGTGATCCTGAGGTGGTTGACCGTCATCGAATTCGGCTCCACGGCGTTGATGAGACGGATGGCGACGGGGTCAAGGCCGAGGTCCTCGGCCGCCTTGTCGAGCTGACATTCGAGCGCAAACCTCGGCTGGGGGGTCCCGTGACCTCGCTTGGGCCCGCATGGCGGCTTGTTCGTGAAGACCCGCACCCCTTCGAACCGGTAGTTCGGAATCTGATAGGTGGACGTCTGAAGGGCGCCGGTGTAATACAGGGATGCGGCGCCATAGCTCCCGAAAGCACCCCCTTCGAGGAACGTCTTGAAATGGCATGCGGTGATGCGGCCCTCGGTGTCGAAGCCCGTCTTGACCCACATCAGCACGGGGTGACGACCCCGATGTGCATAGAAGACTTCCTCACGGGTGAGGGTGAACTTGACCGGGCGTCCCGTGACCATCGCGAGCTTCGCAGCGACGATCTCATGCGAGAACGGATCGGTCTTTCCCCCGAACCCCCCGCCGACCGGGGCTGCGATGACCCGGATCTGGCCGGCAGGCATCTCGAGCACCTTGGCCAGCGTCCGATGTACATAGTGCGGTACCTGGGTCGACGACCACAGTGTGACTCGACCTCCCGGTTCGGCAGTGGCCAAGGCTGCATGGAGCTCAAGTGCCGCATGAGTATTCCCCGCGAAGTAGAAGACATCCTCGCGGACGTGGTCTGCAGAGGCGAGCCCCTCATCGACATCGCCGAATTCGAGCGCCGCGGTCCGATGGACGTTCTGGCCGACACCCTCACCGTGGATCAGGTCGTGGTCCGTCTCAAGGGCTTCATCAATCGAAGCGATCGTGTCGAGTGGCTCGTAGACGACTTTGATGAGATCGACCGCACGCTCAGCCGTGGCCGCATCCACGGCTGCCACCGCGGCGACGGGTTCACCGACGTGTCTCACCTTGCCGACAGCGAGGGCCGTTTCGTCCTGGCTGACAGGGAGGATGCCGTAGGTGATAGGAAGGTCGGTCCCGACAAGCACGGCCTCGACTCCATCGAGCGCTTCGGCGGCGGAGGTATCGATAGAAACAATCCGGGCGTGCGCCTCCGTGCTTCGTGCAAGGCGCCCGGTGAGCATTCCGGGCAACGTCATGTCGTCGGTGTACTTCGTCCGCCCGGTGGTCTGTTCCATGCCATCGATACGGGGGCCAGCGGTGCCAACGGCATGCATTTACTCGGCGCTCCCGGATGTTCGCGTCGCTGCAAGTTGCACGGCGCTGATGATCGCGACATAGCCCGTACAGCGGCAGAGGTTTCCCGCCAGCGCCTCGTTGATGTCATCGGTCGTCGGATCGGGGTTGTTGTCGAGAAGCGAACGGGCTGACAGGATCATGCCTGGTGTGCAGTAGCCGCACTGGGCGGCCCCGAGTTCGGAGAAGGCCGTTTGGAGCTCATCAGGGAAGCGACCGTGACCAAGGCCCTCGATGGTTGTGATCTCGCGGCCTTCCACCTGACTGGCGCTGGTGCTACACGGGAGCCTCCGCTTGGAA
>QQUL01000031.1 GCA_008501565.1 Armatimonadota bacterium | reverse complement strand
GGTCCGAGACAAGAGTCGGTTGTAGCCGTGCAACCTGAGACCAAGTTTGCCCGGTCAGCATGGGGCGCCATCGGCTACCAGGTGTTCGGAAGCGGAAGCGTCGATCTCGTCTTCTGCACGAACTGGCAGAACAACATCGACCTGATCTGGGACGAACCGTCGGCCGTCCGATATCTCGATAGGTTGAGTTCGTTCGCTCGTGTGATCATGTTCAACCAAACAGGATCGGGCGTATCGGACGCGGTTTCCGTCGCAAACCCACCGAACATCGACAGCTGGATCGAGGATCTGACCGCAGTCATGGACGAAGTCGGATGCGAGAAGGCTGCACTCCTCGGCGATACTGAGGGGGGATACATCGCGATGGCGTTCGCCGCGACCCATCCCGACAGGGTCCTCTCTCTGGCGTTGGTGAACGGCTGCGCCCGATTCACACGAGCCGATCACTACCCGACTGGGATTCCTCCAGAGTTGTTCGAACAGGCAGCCGAGGCCTATGCCGCACAGCACGGGACGACCGGCGACGGACTCGCCATCACCGCTCCATCGGTCGCCGACGACCCCCGGTTCCGACGCTGGTGGAACAAATATCAGAGGAACTCCATGAAACCAGCGATGCTTCAGTCCGGGTTTGCATGGCAGTCACGCACAGACCTCACGTCGATTCTCTCGACGATCACCGCACCAACGATCGTGCTGCACCGAAAGGACGCCATGTGGCATCGGATCGCCCACGGCAGGTATCTCGCCGAACACATCGCGGACGCCGAGTTCGTCGAGCTGTCCGGTGCCGACACGCTCCCGTTCTTTCCGGGTGACTACGAGGAAGTGCTCGGTCATGTCGAACGATTTGTGACGGGCAAGTCACTCGGAACACCCGCGGATCGGCGTCTGGCCACTGTGTTGTTCACTGACATCGTGGATTCGACCCGGATGGCTTCCGACCTGGGCGACGAGCGATGGCTCGATCTGCTTGCAGAAACAAACAGGATCAGCAGAGCGCAGGTTGCGCGATTCGGGGGCACCTTCGTGCATACGACCGGCGATGGTCATCTGGCATACTTCGACGGCCCGGCCCGTGCCGTGACAGCGGCGCAGGAGATCATTGGCGAGGGGGACGCCATCGGGGTAAAGATGCGCGCTGGTCTGCACACCGGTGAGATCTCGGTCACAGGAGACGACATCGCCGGGATCGCAGTCCACATCGCCTCCAGGGTCATCGATCATGCATCCGACGGAAGAATCGCGGTGTCGAGCACCGTGAAAGATCTGACGTTCGGCTCGTCGCACACCTTCGAACCTCTGGGGGCCTTCGACCTCAAAGGTGTTCCCGGCTCATGGTCACTGTTCGAAGTCGCATAGGAGGCGTCGCCCAAAGTCTGTGATGGTCAATCCAGCGTCGACGTGCTTGAGACAGGCTAGATTCGTGGCAAGGGAGGAGGTTTGATGGGGGATACGCACAACCTTCGGGTCGACAAGGGATTCACCGACGCGTTCACAGGATCAGGCCTGGAGCTCGACCAACTACCAAACCGGAGCCAGGAACACTCATGAATACAAACGATCCGAATCAGAATCTGTTCTCGATGCTTGGACGCTCAGCGGCGTCCACGGGGACGAGCTGGCTGCGCCGACGGATGATTCCGATCCTCATCGTTGTGGCTGTCGTAGCGGTGGTGTTCTTCATCACCATCGGCGCTTCCCTTCCCGACGATGGCGATCCCGTTCCGGTTTCCGGTGAGGCTGCGATGTCCCTCGTCAAGAAGGTCCAGAAATCGGTCGGCGACGCGCCGGGGACGAAGAGCATCGCGATCGAAGTAACCGACCAGGAGGTCACGAGCTTCCTTGCGATTGCAACACTTCTCAGCGGTCAGATCGAGGATGCCGGTGGAACCGGTGATCTCGGACAGATCGGCATGATCAACCGCAATTCCTCGACAACAGACATCGCGTCATGGAAGGAACTCATCGATTCGCAGGACGGTATCGGGTCGATCCTGACGAAAGGTATGGATCTCGGCGTGACCATCCGTGATCCCGAGGTGAAATTCACATCTTCAGGCGAGATCATCATTCGTGGCTACGGAAAGATCGGACCTCTCAGCGTTCCCGCCCGTGCCGTGGTCGCTCCAAGGATCGTCAACGGAAACATCGAATTCGAGATCATCGAGGGACAGCTCGGTCGGCTCCCTCTCCCGGGCGGTGTTTCCAACCTCGTCGCTGCCGGGATCGAAAAGGCGCTTCTGGCCGGACACAGTATTGCTTCAGTGAACAGGATCGATGTGTCGCAAGGGACCTTGGCCTTCAGTGGCACCGTGACGAAGTAGCGGCAAATCCCTGTGACCTCAGATCCGGACGGCGTTGACACTCAGTAGCTGCGCCTACACACCGAGGATTCTGAGGGCGTCCGTGGCAGATATGTCTCTGTCGAGGTCCACGGGGCCGTGTTGTCCCGGGGTGCGACAGGCGACCCCACCCTCAACCAGTGCTTGCAGGGTCGCCATGAACCGCCTCAGTTGAGGGGGGAGGGGAAAGTACTCGTCCTCCTCGGTTACCTGGATGATCTCGATGCCGTCCGACGGAGCAAGACGTTTGATGACATCCTGCACACGCTTGTCCGGGGCTGAGGCTCCTGCGGTCACTCCAACCACATCGACGCCGTCGAGCCATGCATCGTCAATGCCGTCGGCGGCGTCAACACGGTAGGTCGGCACTCCTGCATTGCTCCCGACACGGACAAGTGCCTGTGTGTTCGATGAATTCTTCGACCCAACCACAAGCAACAGATCCGAGCGCTCGGCGAGCTTCTGAATCGCGAGTTGACGATTGGTGGTGGCATAGCAGAGATCGCTCTTGCGAGCTGTCCACAAGTCTGGATACCGCTCGGTCGCAGAGTCAAGGACGCCTTCCCACTCGTAGAGTCCGAGCGTTGTCTGGGCAAGCAGGGCAACTTTGGAACCAGGCTCGGCTTCAAACGTGTCGAGACCTACTCGTGGATCGACGAGCTGAGCTGCTTCGGGAGCCTCGGCAATGGCGCCGATCGCCTCGTCGTGGCCCTCGTGACCGACGTAGATGATGTCATATCCCTTGTCAGCCATCCGACGCAGCTCGTGGTGAACCTTGGTGACGAGTGGACACACCGCATCGACCATGACCGCGGCCCGCTCGGTCGCCGCCGTGACGACTTCCGGGGCCGAACCGTGAGCAGAGAGCATGACGGGTCGTCCAACGGGAACTTCATCGATGTCGTTGATGAACACGACACCGGCACGCTCGAACGCACCAACCACTGCGGCGTTGTGGACAATCTCGTGATAGCAATACACGGGTGGTTCGAACACCTGCACCATCCAGGTGAGCGCCTTGATCGCCATTTCGACACCCGCGCAAAAGCCGCGCGGCTCGGCGAGGAGAACCTTGGTTGTCATCGTCTGAGGATAGAAGAGGCGGTGGTCATCAATCATCGGTGAGGGACTGACGCTGAGCGGTAGGCTTTCAATCGTCATGTCCCTTCCCACCGTGCTCGAGGTCTTGCCCAACACGCCCGCTGAGGCGGCAGGTTTGCGCGCCGGAGATGAACTCGTCGCCATCAACGGCGTCGTGCCAAACGATGTGATCGAATACCAGCAGCTCATCGATGACACCAACCCGGAGTTCCTGCTTCGTCGACTCGGGGAGGACATCTCGACGGTGATCGAAAAACGTGAAGGCGATCCGATCGGAATCCGATTGAACGCCTCCATTTTCGATCGGGTTCAGACGTGTGACAATCACTGCGAGTTCTGCTTCATCTACCAACTGCCTCCCGGGATGCGCAAGTCGCTGTATCTCAAAGACGACGACTACCGCCTGTCGTTTCTTTACGGGAACTTCACAACACTGACGCGGTTCACCGAGCTTGACCTTTCGCGTGTCATAGATGAACGACTCGGCCCTCTCTACGTTTCCATCCACGCCACCGATCCCGATATCCGCGCCGAGATGCTGCGCAACCGACGCGGCGCCACGAGCCTCCGATGGCTTGCAGCCCTCCTTGAGGCAGACATTGCGATCCACGGCCAGGTCGTGTTGTGTCCCGGGATAAACAACGGCCCCGTGCTTGAGCAGACTCTCGGCGAAACGATCACCCGCTACCCGAAGCTCGCGACACTCGGCATCGTGCCGCTCGGACTCTCCAAGTACAACAAGGAGGCCAACCTCCGGGTTCACACGCCCGGCGAAGCTGCATCGGATCTCGAAATCATTCACTTCTGGCAAGAACGAGCACTCGATGCCATCGGGAGAAGGGTCTTCCAGGCATCTGATGAGCTGTACGTGCAAGCCGGGATGGAGGTACCGCCGAGTTCCGCATACGAAGCGTTCGCTCAACACGAAAACGGAATTGGGATGATCCGTGCGTTCTATGACGAACTCGATCGCATCGAACAAGGTTCGCAGGCCACAGCACCGATCGTGACAGGGGAGTGGCGATCGTTGCCAGCCGCCCCCGCCGAGGGATATCGCCTGCCGAAACACATCACGGACGATCCTCAAGCCGACGCTGGTCCAGCTGTCGTCGTCACCGGAATCTACGGAGAGGCAGTGATCACGCCCGTATTGCCCCGGCTTGAGAAACTCGCAGGGCGGAAGATTCGCCTCCTGCCCGTTCCGAACGACTTCTTCGGCGGAAACACAGCAGTCGCTGGACTCATGGTCGGCCATGACGTGATACAACGACTCAAGTCAGATCACGAACCAGCCGGTGCCTATGTACTCCCCGATGTCGCACTGTCTGTCGATACCTTCATCGACAACACCAGCCTCCACGAGGTGATGGCATCAGCGAAGGCTCCCGTGGTGGTCGCTGAAGCGACGGTATCGGGCTTGTTGGGTGCCATCCGATGACCAGGCTTCCCATCGTCGTGATTCTGGGGCGTCCGAACGTGGGCAAGTCGACGCTGGTCAACCGGATCGTCGGCCGCAAGTTCGCCGTCACCGACGAGCAAGCCGGAGTGACGCGTGACCGGCGCCAATTCGACGCCGAATGGGGAGGGCGCAAGTTCCATGTCATGGACACCGGCGGCTGGGAGGCACGCCCCGGGGAGCAGCTGACCGCCGACATTCGGGAGCAGGCCGAGATCGCAGTGAAGGGCGCCGATGTCGTCGTTTTCGTTGCGGATGCAACGACCGAGGTCACTGACGATGACGTCGGTGTTGCCCGGATCCTCCAGAAATCCGGAGTTCCGCACCTCTTCGTTGCCAACAAGGCGGACTCTCCCTCGGTCGAATCGGAACTGACACACTTGTGGGGACTCGGTCTCGGTGAGCCCATCCCGTTGTCGGCTCTCCACGGTCGCCACACGGGGGACTTCCTCGACCGCCTTGTTTCGATGCTTCCAGACGAGACCGACGGCGATGCCGACCCGGACACGATTGCGAGCCTCGCCATCATCGGGCGCCCGAACGTGGGCAAATCAACCCTCCTCAATCGGCTCGCGGGAGAAGAACGCGTCCTCGTATCGGAGATCCCCGGCACAACACGGGATCCGATCAACCTCGTGGTCAACATCGATGGCGAGTACTTCGAAGTGATCGATACGGCCGGGATCAAGCGACGAACAAGGATCAAGGACGATGTTGACTACTACGCCGTGATTCGAGCCCACGATGTCGTGCGCCAGGCCGACGTCGTACTGTTCGTCATTGACGGACAGCGTGGCGCAACACACCAGGAGCAGCGTCTGGCCGAGGAGATTGTCCACGCTGGCAAGGGGCTGATCCTCATCCTGAACAAGTGGGATGAACTCACAGAGGATGAACGGCTTCACACCGAGGATTCGGTCGCTGACCGTCTGTCGTTCGTCGATTGGGCCCCGATCCTGCGCATGTCGGCGCTGACGGGTGCGAGATCGCATCGGCTTCCCAAGTACATTCGAACTGTCCTTGAAAACCGGAGAATGCATATTCCTGCTCCTGAGGTCAACCGCCTCGTCCGCAAACTCCAGGAGGCGCATCCACCGCCGGTGCGAAAGGGTCGCAGACCGAAGATCCTCTACGCCGTGCAGGCTGAAACGGAACCACCAACATTTGTCCTGTTCGTCAGGGGCGGTGAACTTGGGCCCGATTATCTCCGGTTCATCGAGAATCAGCTGCGAGACACCTACGATTTCACCGGAACACCCGTCAGGATCAGGACGAGGGACAGGCATTGATGGACAAGAGGCTGGACGAAGCGACGAACAAGGCGCTCGGTGGCGGCCCTGCCAAGTACCACGACAAGCTCGCGACACAGGGGAAGCTGTTCGTAAGGGACCGGATCGCACTGCTTGTCGACGAGGGCTCCTTTGTCGAGGACGGTCTGCTC
>QQUL01000372.1 GCA_008501565.1 Armatimonadota bacterium | reverse complement strand
CAATCGATCGGCCGAGCGCCCTGAGAGCCTCATCGTCCCTGACCTCGGAGATGAGATAGATGCGTTCCACGGTGAGTGCTTCCCTGAAGTCCGATCCCGTCGTTGCCTGCCTACCGAGTACCGCTGACGCCATCCGTCGCGCCTTGCCGGCAAGGATGGCTTGCGCCTGCTCCTGACGGGTGAAGCTCACGCCACGACTGGGTTGTAGTGGGGCCTCGCTGCTTCAAAGCCGTCGATTGCGTCCCGATGTTGAAGGGACAGAGCGATGTGGTCCAGGCCGTTGAGGAGACAGTGTTTGACGAATGGATCGATGTCAAAGGTTGCCTCGAACCCTTCGGCGGACACCGTCTGGTTCTCAAGATCGATCGTGATTTCGCTTTGCGGATCTTCAGCAAGCAGGGTGAGCGTGTCAACCTCTGCTGACGAAAGCTCGACAGCTAGGAGTCCGATCATGGAGCAATTCGCCTTGAAGATGTCGGCAAAGGAAGGGGCGATGATCGCCTGGAAGCCCCAATCCTCAAGCGCCCAGGGAGCGTGCTCACGTGACGATCCCGAACCGAAATTCTTCCCCGTGACCAAGATGACCGCGTCGCGATACTCGGGTTTGTTGAGAACGAAAGACGGATTTGGCTCACCCTCTTCGTCTGTCGCCCAATCGAAGAACAGGAACTCACCGAACCCGGACCGCTCAACCCGCTTGCCGAACTGCTTCGGAATGATTTGATCGGTGTCCACATTTGCCAACGGAAGCGGAACGGCGGTGCCAGAGATGATGGAGACCGGGTTCATGTCTGGCTCCTGATGTCAACGAAGTGACCGTGGATAGCGGCTGCCGCAGCCATGGCTGGGGAAACGAGATGGGTCCGTCCTCCCCGGCCTTGCCTGCCTTCGAAGTTACGGTTCGACGTCGACGCGCATCGTTCACCGGGATCGAGAACGTCAGGATTCATCCCAAGGCACATCGAACATCCAGCCTCGCGCCACTCAAGGCCTGCAGCCGTGAAGATCGCATCAAGACCCTCTGCCTCTGCCTGTTCCTTGACGAGCCCCGAACCGGGGACAACAAGTCCCGTGACAGTGTCTGCAATGGTGTGGCCCTCAAGGACGGCTGCGACTGCACGCAGATCTTCAATCCGTCCATTTGTGCATGATCCGATGAACACCCGGTCAATAGCGATGTCGGTGATAGCGGTACCGGCTTCAAGATCCATGTAGGCGAGGGCACGTTCGATGGAATTCCGTTCGATCGGGTCATCGACAGATTCGGGATGGGGGATTACTCCGGAGATGGGCAGAGTCTGGCCAGGGTTCGTCCCCCACGAAACATGCGGCTCGATCGTGGAGGCATCGATCACAACCTCGGCGTCGAATGTTGCTCCGTCGTCGGTGCGTAGCTTTCGCCATGCTTCAACGGCTTCGTCCCAGTCGGTGCCCGAGGGTGCCATCGGTCGGCCCTTGAGGTAGGCGAAGGTGGTTTCGTCTGGTGCAACCATGCCCGCCCGGGCACCGGCTTCGATGCTCATGTTGCACACGGTCATACGACCCTCCATCGAAAGGGCTTCGATCGCGGATCCGCGGTATTCGATGACGTAACCCGTTCCACCTGCGGTTCCGATTCGGGCGATGATGGCGAGGATGATGTCCTTGGCGGTGACACCAGTGTGTAGTTCGCCGTTGATCGTCACGGCCATCGACATTGGTTTGACCTGTTGGAGGGTCTGTGTCGCGAGAACATGCTCGACTTGCGATGTCCCGATCCCGAATGCGAGAGCCCCAAAAGCTCCGTGGGTTGCAGTGTGGGAGTCACCGCAGACAATCGTCATGCCCGGTTGGGTTATCCCCTGCTCGGGTCCGATGACATGGACGATCCCTTGACGCTTGTCATTGATATCGAACAGTTTGATTCCGGTGTCACGTGTGTTGCGGCGCAGCGTCTCGATCTGTTTGGCCGCCATCGGGTCGTCGATGCCCTGATCCCTCGGTGTGGTCGGAACGGCGTGGTCGATCGTGGCAAGTGTCAGATCCGGGCGTCGGACGGTGCGGTTGCTCATCGAGATCGACTCGAAAGCTTGTGGTGACGTGACTTCGTGGACGAGATGAAGATCGATGTAGAGCAGATCAGGTCCATCCGCATCCTGGTGCACAACATGGGTGGCCCACACCTTGTCAAGAAGGGTTGTTGGCTCGGTCATGTAGGTCCTCGTTCCTATACGTTCGCGCCCGGGGTGGCTTGCGCCTGTTCTTGACGGGTGAAGCTCACGACTGGGTTGTAGCTCGGTCTCGCTGCTTCAAAGCCGTCGATTGCATCCCGATGTTCAAGGGACAGGGCGATGTGGTCAAGGCCGTTGAGGAGACAGTGTTTGACGAATGGATCGATGTCGAAGGTCGCCTCGAAACCCTCAGCGGACACGGTCTGTTTCGCAAGGTCGATGGTGATGCGACTTTGCGGATCTTCAGCGAGCAGTGTGAGTGTGTCGACCTCTGCTGAGGAGAGCTCGACCGTGAGTAGGCCGATCTTGGAGCAGTTCGACTTGAAGATGTCGGCAAAGGAAGGGGCGATGATCGCCTGGAAGCCCCAATCCTCAAGCGCCCAGGGGGCGTGCTCACGCGATGATCCCGAACCGAAATTCTTCCCAGCAATCAGCACAACCGCGTCCTGATACTCAGGCTTGTTGAGAACAAAGGACGGATCGAGTTCACCTTCGCGGTCCTTTGTCCAGTCGAAAAACAGAAACTCGCCAAACCCGGAGCGCTCTACCCGCTTGAGAAACTGCTTGGGGATGATCTGATCGGTGTCCACGTTCGCCCGAGGGAGCGGAACGGCGGTGCCTGAAACGACTGACACGGGTTTCATGTCTTGCTCCTGATGTCGACGAAGTGTCCATGGATCGCGGCTGCCGCCGCCATGGCTGGGGATACGAGATGGGTCCGTCCTCCTCGGCCCTGTCGGCCTTCGAAGTTACGGTTCGATGTCGACGCGCATCGTTCGCCGGGATCGAGGACGTCAGGATTCATGGCGAGACACATCGAACATCCTGCCTCGCGCCACTCGAGCCCCGCTTCGGTGAAGATCGCATCAAGACCCTCGGCCTCTGCCTGTTCCTTGACAAGCCCCGAACCGGGGACAACAAGCCCCGTGACGGTGCCTGCGATCCGGTTGCCTTCGAGTACAGCAGCGGCGGCGCGAAGGTCCTCGATCCGCCCGTTCGTGCATGATCCGATGAAGACCCGGTCAATGGCGATGTCGGTGATCGGGGTACCCGCTTCGAGATCCATGTAGGCAAGGGCACGTTGGATCGAGTCTCGCTCGATCGGGTCATCGGCAGAATCGGGATGGGGGAGTGCTCCGGATATGGGAAGGGTCTGGCCGGGGTTCGTACCCCACGAAACATGCGGCTCGATCGTGGACGCGTCGATCACGATTTCGGCATCAAACGTTGCTCCTTCGTCAGTATGGAGCTCCCGCCATGCCTCGATCGCTTCGTCCCAGTCGGTACCGGAAGGAGCCATGGGCCGACCCTTGAGATAGGCGAAAGTGGTTTCGTCCGGTGCAATCATGCCTGCCCGAGCCCCTGCCTCGATGGTCATGTTGCACACCGTCATGCGCCCCTCCATCGAAAGCGCCTCGATCGCGGATCCGCGGTATTCGATGACGTAACCCGTTCCGCCCGCGGTTCCGATTCGGGCGATGACGGCGAGGATGATGTCCTTGGCGGTGACACCGGCTGACAACTCGCCGTTGACCGTCACGGCCATCGACTTCGGTTTGGTCTGCTGGAGCGTTTGAGTGGCCAGGACGTGTTCGACCTCGGATGTTCCGATCCCGAAGGCGAGGGCTCCGAACGCACCGTGGGTGGCCGTGTGCGAATCTCCACAGACAATCGTCATGCCCGGTTGGGTTATCCCCTGCTCGGGTCCGATCACGTGGACGATCCCTTGACGTTTGTCATCGATATCGAACAGCTCGATCCCGGTGTCACGTGTGTTGCGGCGCAGCGTTTCGATCTGTTTGGCCGACATCGGGTCGTCGATGCCCTGGTCCCTTGGTGTGGTCGGAACGGCGTGGTCGATCGTGGCAAGCGTCAGGTCCGGGCGTCGGACAGTGCGGTTGCTCATCGAGATCGACTCGAAAGCTTGCGGTGACGTCACCTCGTGGACGAGATGAAGGTCGATGTAGAGCAGAGCGGGTCCGTCCGATTCCTGGTGTACCACATGACTCGCCCACACCTTGTCAAGAAGGGTTGTTGGCTCGGTCATGTGGCTCCTCGTCGAATACTCCATCGGATGTGAGGCAGGCTAGTGATACCGGGACGGTTCCATGAAGACGACCGTTCGCGTTCACCCGCCCTACGATGACGACGTGTCGTTTCTCATCGGATTTCTCGCCGCGGTCACGCTTGCTTCGCCGTTCGGTGCCGCCGAGGGTTCGGCCATCGACGACACCGATGAGCTCACGGTCGAGATCACCGTGGCGTACGACACTTCAGCGGAAGCGGTGATCGTGCGACCCTTCTCCGACTACGAGGAATTGCCTCCAACAGCGATGACGCCGGAGGGTGATGGGACATGGATCGCATGGGTCGTCTTTCCGACAGCGCAGAACTGGAAGGTCGCGTTCGAAGGGTTTCCTGCCGGAGGAGGATCCGAGATCTCCGAAACAACCGACCTGCTCGCACTCGGCATCGATCCCGTCGTGATTGAGTCCGACGTCACGGCACCGCTTCCGCCCAAGCCCCTTGTCCCGCGAGGGGCGTGGTGGCTCATCGTCGCGGTCCTTCTTGCTCTTTCTGCTCTCGGTCTCCTGGCGTACTGGGCCTTCGCATCAGATTCCGCAACTGTTCTCCCTTCAGACAATCCCGTCCCCCCTTCAGGATGTGTCGATTAACTCGCTGGTTGCCCGATATGGTGCGGTTTCGGGTGGTTGAACGGTGATGGTCGCCAGTATTGGGAAATGACGCGTCGCAGGCAGCCCCGTTCCGAGTGATTCTCGGGTTCTGGTGGCTGATGCAGTGGTGGTGATGTCTGGCGTGTGTGGTGGAGGGCGAGTTTCATCAGGTTCCCGGCAAGGTTCGTCAGCTTCCATTCAGCATTCACAGCCTCGAGGCCTACCCGAAGAAAGCTTGCGGTTCGTCTCCGTGTTTTGGTGTGGGCAAAGGATCCTTCTACCTGTGGTGCACGGCACCGATACAGCTTCTTGGTGTCGGGGTCAGCTAAACGTTGCTCCATCACAAGACGGGCCCGAGTTTTATCGGTGACCCGCTCAGGGTCCACCGGTTTCGTCTTGGTATGGCGGTTCTTGGTTGCAATCAACAACGTCGATGTTGACGTTTCCTCGAACCTGAAGTTGTCGGCACTCCAATACCCGGCATCGGCCAACACGTGACCCACTGGGTCTGTGACCCCGACCAATGTGAGGTTCTCGGTGGTCAAATCGATCATTGGGATCAGCATCTCAACATCAGTCGATTTCGGTGTCACATGGGCTGCAACCACGATCTGGTCTTGAGACACAACCACTTGCGCGTTGTATCCCTGGATCCAACCCCTCCGGGTCTTTTGGAGCCGACTTTCAGGATCCGTCACATTGACCTTCACCTCGCCACGGCTGGGTTTCCCGTGATGCTTATCACTCACCAAGCGACGTTCAACAGCGTCAAGCATTGCCCCTTGGGCTTGAACAACCCGCCCGAGTTTGTCCTCTAAAGCAACCCGGCGACGCACCGACAAACCAGACTCGGGATCAGGATCAGGATCAGGCTCGGGTTTGTGGCTGTCAATACTGCCAGTGGCGGCATCGAGGACGTCTGCAGCTTCGGCTGCGTCAAGGATCGAACGGATCTCGGTTTCAAGATCGTTGAGGGACGAGACGCTGCGGTTGGCATCGAGTGATCCTGCACCAGCCATACGGGTGCCATCAACAGCGACCCGACCCACCTTCACCAACCCTGCCTCTGAGCATGCTTCCAACACGTGGAGGAACAGGTCCTCGATCACGTCATCAGTCACCTGACGAAACTTTGCGATCGTTGCATGATCAGGCGTCATCCCGCCCGTGATCATCGAATACACCACATCACGACGGCACGCAGCTTCCAACTCTCGTGAAGTCCGTTTCCCTTCGCAATACCCAAACACCAACAACGACAACATCATCTTGGGGTCATACGCCTTACGGCCACCCGACGACAACGGCTCATAACGGGCATAGATCTCGGACAGGTCGAACGATTCGACCACCTCAATCACGGTCCACACCGCATACCCAGGATCAACCTGCTCACGCAACGACACCATCTCCACACGGCCTTGATCACGGTCAGGGACTTTGAATCTGCTCATATCCCCGATTCTGGCAAACCCAACCACCCAACGCGAGCACCAACGACAAAATCGCCACATAGTTCATGG
>QQUL01000275.1 GCA_008501565.1 Armatimonadota bacterium | reverse complement strand
TCCGTAACCGTGTCGACCATGCCGCGAGGACCACACAGATACCATCCAGCCACCGCTGCGGGATCGATGATCGTGTTGAGCATGCGGTCGAGTTTCTCTGCATCGATTCGTCCCTCAAGCAACTCGACTTCGTGGCGTTCCCGGCTCAACACGTGCAGGAGCGAGAAGCGAGATGGGTATCTGCCCTTGAGATCGTCGAGCTCGTCAACAAACATGACTGACCCGCCATCCTTGTTGCCGTACACGAGTGTGAACATCGAGGAAGGCTCGAACTCCAGCACGGAGCGGATCATCGAGAGAACCGGGGTGATTCCGCTGCCCGCTGCGATCGCCACGTAGTGGTTCCGATTGCTGGCATCCGGGGTAAGGGTGAAGTCGCCGGTTGGGTGGGTCACCTCGATTGGATCTCCGACCTTGAGTTGCTCATGCACATACGTCGAGAACACTCCCCCCGGAAGGTGTTTGATCCCGACGGTCGGTTTCACTGCTCCCGGCACGGAACAGATGGAGTAGCTTCGGCGGACATCTTCCCCGTCGATGGTCGCACGAAGGATGAGGTGCTGACCCGGCGTGTGTGCGAAGCCCTCTGCAAGCGCAGGTGGAATCTCGAGCGAGACGGCCACGGCGTCATCGGTCAGCGGTTCGATCGCCGCCACGGTCACGACGTGGAACTCCACTCCGGCTTGCTCGGTACTAGACGCAGTGTTTGTCATCAGATCGCCTTGAAGTAGTCGAAGGGTTCGCCACAGGACGTACAAACCCACAGTGATTTGCATGCCGTTGATCCAAACTCCGAGACCTTCGCCGTCCCCGACGACGAACATTGCGGACACAGGACCTCCGGAACAATCGCCAGAACCGAGTCCGGCGGTGCGATGCCGAAGCCGGCCAGCTTCTTCTTTCCCTCGGGAGTGAGCCATTCCGTTGTCCAGGCGGGGAAGTGCCTGACTTCGACGGTGACATCTTCGATGCCCGCACCCTTGAGTTCTGCGACGATGTCTTCCTCGATGACCGTCAAAGCCGGGCAACCCGAGTAGGTCGGCGTCATTCCCACCGTTACAGCACCTGTGTCGCTCACTGTCACATCTCTGAGGATTCCCATGTCGGCGATCGTCATGACCGGGATTTCGGGATCGACGACCGCATCGAGCAGGCGCTTGACCTCTTCGACGGTGGGGAGCGTCGCCTTCACCACGACGCACCCGGATACGTGCGCTGGAGCCACTGCATCTCAGCGAGTAGGTGGCCGAGGTGTTCCGTGTGCCTCCCCAAACGACCGCCCGTTGCCTGATACGGATCCTCCGGGCGTACCAACGTGGCTTCCTCAAGAGCATCGTCCACAGCGGCATCCCACTTCGCACGCTCCCTTGTGATGTCGAACACGACTCCCGACTCGATCAGTACAGAATCAATGTCGGGTTGCTCGAATAGCTCGCTGGTGAATCGCCACATCTCATCAATCGCCGTTTGCATGCGTGCGTGGCTTTCGGGCGTTCCGTCGCCGAGTCGGACAACCCATCTACGGGCGTGTGTGACGTGATATGTCGCCTCTTTGAGCGCACGGGCTGCGATTCCTGCGAGACGTTCGTCTGACGATCGACTCAGCTGTTCCCAAAGGAGCTTCTGGTAGACGCCGAACAGGAAGGATCTCGCGACAATGTGGGCGAAGTCCGTGTTCGGTTGTTCGACGATCAACGCATTGGTGAACTCGCGTTCGTTGCGCCGCATCGAGTAGCCGTCGACCGACGCATCTCCCCCGGCGATCTCGGCTGCATACTCGTAGAGATGCATCGCCACACCGATGTGGTCCAACGCGCCGTTTGCGATCGCAAGATCTTCCTCAAGTTCTGGGGCAGACGAGATGTACTCGCCGAGTCGCTGACCGAGGATCGTGTTGTCGTCAGCGTGTCGTAGGAGCACCTCGACCAAGGCCGCGTTCGCGCCGTCCGTCACAGCTGACCGACCTCGTCAGGGATCTCGTAGAAGGTCGGGTGGCGGTACGGCTTGTCGTCTGCGGGCTCAAACATCGATGTCGGATCATCCGACGCATGGATCGCAGAGGACGGAACGACCCACAGACTCGCTGTGCCACCGAGCCGCGTGTAGGCGTCCCGAGCATTGAGGACTGCCGATTCGGCATCGGCGGCGTGCACTGAGCCGCAGTGGGTGTAGGCCAGGCCGCGCTTGGGACGCATGAACACTTCCCACAGCTGCCAGCCGGTCGTC
This sequence comes from Armatimonadota bacterium, assembly GCA_008501565.1. Taxonomy (GTDB): domain Bacteria; phylum Actinomycetota; class Acidimicrobiia; order Spongiisociales; family UBA5794; genus UBA5794. The sequence continues at coordinate 4,189 of QQUL01000275.1, read as the reverse complement.
TGGTCACTGTCAACGGAGATTTCCTCAACCGATTCGCCTTCGGCAAGCGGAACGTCGTAACTCATTGTGTGCCTCTCATGCGACCTTGGCCGTCTCTGCTGCATGCTTTACGGCGTATGCGGTGGCTGCTTCACGAACCCACGCCCCGTCTTCCCACGCTTTCTTCTTGTGGGCGACCCGTTCGCGGTTCATCGGCCCGTCGCCGGTGACCACTGCCCAGAACTCATCCCAGTCGATTTCGCCGAAACGCCAATGGCCGGACTCTTCATCGAAGTGGAGGTCCGGATCCGGGAACGTGATGCCGAGGTACTCACCTTGAGGAACGGTCTGGTCAACATAGAGTTGACGCAGATCGTCATTTGACATGCGCTTTATCTTCCAGTCCATCGATTGCTCGGTATGTGTCGACTCACTGTCGTGGGGTCCGAACATCATGAGGGCTGGCCACCACCACCGATCGACGGCATCCTGGAGCATCTGGCGCTGTTCGTCCGTGCCCTTGGCGAGTGTCATCAGGATCGCGTATCCCTGACGGGCGTGGAAGCTCTCCTCCTTGCAGATCCGCACCATCGCTCTGGCGTACGGTCCGTAGGAAGCGCCCTGCAACATGATCTGGTTCACGATCGCGGCACCGTCGACAAGCCACCCGATGACGCCGATATCGGCCCACGACAGCGTTGGGTAGTTGAAGATCGACGAGTACTTGTGTCGCCCCGAGTGCAGCATCTCCTGCAGCTCGTCACGTGAGACGCCGAGTGTCTCGGCGGCCGAATACAGGTACAGCCCGTGGCCGGCCTCGTCCTGGACTTTGGCGATGAGGATCGCCTTGCGGAGCAGGGTCGGAGCCCGAGTGATCCAGTTGCCCTCGGGTTGCATTCCGATCACTTCTGAATGGGCGTGTTGTGCGATCTGGCGGATGAGGGTGTTTCGGTAGGCGTCCGGCATCCAGTCGCGCGGCTCGATCTTCTCATCTGCGGCAATCGTCTCGTCGAACGTTGTCTGGTGCTCAGAAACCATACGGTGCGTCTCCTCGGTTGCCACCTAGCCTACCAAACGGTCGTTGGTTGGTGTACGGCGCGGCGCGGGACACAAGGTCGACGCCTTCTTTGACCCTTACCTTCCCATCGCGATCTGGGAAAGGCGTCGCACGGCAATCAGACCGGCCGAGACATCCTCGATCCCGTCTCTTTCGAGCCATGCGAAGAGTCGGTCGCGGCGTGGGATCATGCGTGGGAAGCGCTCAAAGTGGGCATCGAGCGAACCATCCGACTCTTCCAGGATCATCGTCACAACGTCTCGCCGCATCTGTTGAATGTCGTGCAAGAGGGCATCCGCGGCGAGACGTTCAAACGTCGTGACACCGGGTAGCTCGCGAATCCTTCGTTCGACCCAGTCGACCTTGAACTCCTGGCTCACGCTCGTATAGATACTCGCAACCTCCATCACTTCGCGATCGTGCTGGTGGGCAAGATCAATGATGTCCGGTGCGCGACGCAGCGCCCGCTGGAATCCATGCCGAAGCGCGATCGGGGCTGGTACGCCGTTGTCGATCATCGCAGCCGCAGCGGCTTCGTACGGTTCCCGCCATTCCGCGGGTTCAGCGAGCGGCAAACCAGCCGACAGATCAGCGAACTGGGACTTGGCGAGTCTGACCTCGTCGTCGATCGTCGAAGGGGTCGGTGGTTGATTGAGGTACCAAAGAGTGATGACGAACACGAGCTGATCAACGTCTCGGAGAAGCGCTCGTGAGACATCCGGCTCGATGGTGCCAGCGAGATTCTCGATGTCGGACCACCGTGTGCCGGCGTCGGTGATCGCTCTCGCGGCACGAAATGCGCGAACGATTCGGGCGGCTGGTTCACCCGTCTGTGTACGCATGCGGGAGTAGAAGGTCGAGCCGAGAGAGTTCAGTACCTGATTTGCGACGATCGTTGAGATCAGCTCCCGACGCAAAGGATGCTGCAGGATCTCATCGTGGAACCGTTCGGCCACGGCTGGCGGGAAATAGGCCATCAGGTCGGTTTCGAAGTGTGGATCATCGGGAAGGTCGGACTGAACCAACAGGTCGGTGAGATATCGCTTGGCGTATGCGAGAAGAACCGCGAGTTCGGGCCGTGCCATCCCGACACCGTCACGACCACGCTGAAGCATCTCCTCCGTCGTTGGAAGGAACTCGATTTCCCGGTCGAGTATCCCCTCTCGCTCAAGCCGATCCATCAAGTCGCCGTACTGCTCGATCGTCCGGGTCGACATCGCCGCCTCTTGCGAGAGAATCTGGGCCTGGAGGAAGTTGTCGTACAAGATCGCTGCGACGACATCGTCAGAGACGCTTTGGATTATCTCGTCACGTTCGGGCCGCGTGATCGTGCCGTTTCTTTCTGCAATGCCGAGGAGAATCTTGAGGTTGACCTCGCGGTCCGACGCGTGGACACCGCCAGAGTTGTCGATGAAGTCGGCGAACACGTGGCCCCCGGAGCGGTCGAACTCGATGCGACCCCGCTGGGTCATTCCGAGGTTTCCGCCCTCACCGATCACCCTGGCACGCACGTCTCGACCGTTGACGCGCACCGCGTCGTTTGATCGATCCTGCACCTGCTCGGATGACTCGTTCTTGGACTTGATGTACGTTCCGATTCCGCCGTTCCACAACAGATCGACGGGGGCCTTCAGCACGAGCCGAATGAGCTCGCTCGGGCTGAGCGACTCAGCGGCTGTGTCGAGCACCGAACGCATCTCATCAGTCAAGACGACGGACTTTTCAGAGCGGTCGAACACACCGCCACCAGCCGAGATGAGCTCTGGGTTGTAATCGGCCCATGACGAACGCGGAATGAGCGAGATCCTCTTTCGTTCCTCCCAGGACACAGCGGGGTCAGGGTCAGGGTCAATGAACACGTGGCGATGGTCGAACGCGGCCACGAGCTTCAGGTGCTTCGACCTCAGCATGCCGTTGCCGAACACATCCCCCGACATGTCCCCGATGCCCACGGCGGTGATCTCTTCCGTCGCCACGTCAACGCCAAGGTCAAAGAAGTGCCTCCGAACCGACTCCCATGCCCCGCGAGCGGTGATACCAAGTGCCTTGTGGTCGTATCCCGCTGATCCTCCGGATGCGAAAGCGTCGTCGAGCCAGAACTCGTACTCGGCAGCCAAGGCGTTCGCCGTGTCAGAGAACGTGGCAGTCCCCTTGTCCGCAGCGACCACGAGATACGGATCATCCGAATCGTGACGCACGACGTTGTCAGGGGGCACCACGGTGTCCCCAACCCGATTGTCGGTGAGATCGAGAAGTCCTCGGATGAAGGTTCGGTAGCCTGCCTCAACCTCCTCGTAGCTCGGACGAGTCTCCGCTGACGTGCGCAGCACGAATCCGCCCTTGGCGCCGGTCGGGACGATGACGACGTTCTTCGTGTTCTGTGCCTTCATCAGACCGAGGACTTCCGTCCGATAGTCCTCCTTGCGGTCGGACCAGCGGATCCCCCCACGAGCGACGGCTCCCCCACGCAGATGAATGCCCTCGACATCAGGGGCCGAGACATAGATCTCGTAGAGCGGCTTGGGGCTTGGTATCTCAGGAACCTTGTCCGACGAGAACTTGAGCGAAAGCGAAGTCCGGTTTTCCACCCGAAGGTTTGTTCGCTCGGTGGCGAGAACCAGGCCGAGGAATCCCCGCAAGATGCGATCCTCATCCAGGGAGGACACGTTGTCGAGCTGTTGGCGAATGTCCTTGGCGATCTCTTGTGCCGTGTCCTCGTCGTGCGCCTCTCCGAATCGTGCATCGAAGAGCTTCACCAAGGCTTCGGCAACACCGGGATGCAATGCAAACGTGTCGTCCACGTATCCGACCGAAAACGCAGGGGTGACCAACCTCCAGTAGTTGCGGTAGGCACGAAGGATGGCGAGCTGTGCATGGTCGAGTTCTGTGGTGACGAGCAATCTGTGGAGGGAATCCGATACCGCCTCACCAGCGAGCACTGCCTCGATTGCCGTCGTGACCCGGCCCCCGACCGCCTCCAGATCGAGCTGTGATCCGTCGGGCGTCAGCACACCCACGTCGTGGATGAATGTTCCCTCCTCGCCCTTGAGGCGAGTCGGGACTTCCTCCACAACGGTGAGGCCGAGGTGCTCGATCAGCGGCATGATCGCCGACAAAACCAACTTGCCCGTCGATCGGTAGACAGTGATCCTC
>QQUL01000325.1 GCA_008501565.1 Armatimonadota bacterium | reverse complement strand
TCTCCACCGGCTGGAGGGGCTCTTCAAGCGCTACGGACATCCCCTGCCGAAGCAGGTGATGTGGGACATGCTGAAGCGCGTGGACGAGCTGGTGGCCCGGCCGGTCCTCCGGCAGATGAAGCGGGAGCTGCTCCAGGAGGAGGTGCTCCACTCGGACGAGACCCCGGTGACCATGCGCCAGGAGGGCGGCAAGGGCACGCTGACGGGGTACGCCTGGGAGTGGCGCAGCCTGCGGGCGATCGAGACCCCGAAGGTGTTGCTGGAATTCAAGACCAGCCGTGGCCGCGACGGACCGATTCGATTCCTGGAAGACTGGTCTGGAACGCTGATCACGGACGGGTATTCGGGCTTCGATGAAGTGACCCGCAGGAACGGCATCGTCCGGGCGGGCTGCTGGGCACATGCACGTCGCAAGGTGAAGAAGGCGCTCGACCAGGGCATCCGGGATGCCGTGGATGTGATGCGTCCCGTGCAGCGTCTCTTCTGGCTGGAGCGTGCCATCGATCGCCGGGTAGGGCGTCTCGGCATGGATCAGGCGGCACACCTGGCTTTGCGGCAGGAGATTCGCGCGAAGAGGTGCGTCCGGGTCATCGAGCGAATCTACGAGATGGTCGATGAACTTCTGGAGAAGCGATCCACCCTGCCGAAGAGCCTGCTCGGCAAGGCGCTGAAATACCTGTCCCGGCAGAAGAGACCGCTCTCGGTCTTCCTGGATGACCCGCGCGTGCCGATCCACAACAATGACACCGAGCGCGATCTACGCCACCTTGCCGTGGGCCGGAAGAACTGGCTGGTCTTCGGCAGCCAGCGGGGCGGAGACGTCGCCTGCCGGCTGTACTCGCTGGTGCTGTCGTGCAAGCAGGCCGGTGTCGACCCGGAGACCTACATCGAGGATCTCCTGGGGAGGATCTCGACCACCCCCGCGTCGGAGATCGCGAGCCTGATGCCGTGGGCATGGGCCGAAGCCCGGCCGTCCACGGCACCCGCCACCGCCTGATCCCTCTTCTCAAGCTGGATGCCGCGACGTCCAGCGTCGATCGCCGGGGATGGGATCACCGGACGCGTACACCAAGAACAAGACGCGGAAGACCAAGATGCGCGCCACCCGCAAAACAACCAAGCGCAAGGCCAAGAAGACGACGGCGAAGAAGCAGCCGAACCCTGCGTTCGACTTCCTCGTCAAGTTCATGAAGCGCCGGCCCAAGGCGATCTACGCCGACGCTGCAGCCGCCGCCAAGAGATCGCGCCTCAAGATCTACCCGGTCATGTGGGGCCGCGCTCAGTTGCTCCTAGGCCGCGTGAAGGCGGGCAAGGGCAAGCTGAAGGCAAAGATGAAAGCGGCGGCGCGGAAGACCAAGGCGACGCGCAAGAAGGTCACCAAGAAGCGCGTGGGGCGTCCTCGTGGTCCTGGGCGGCCCAGGAAGAGCGCGTCCCGGGAAGGGCTCTCTGTGCCAGGAGCAAGCGTGGAGGAGCTCCAGGCGCTCGTGGACGCGCTCAACGCCGGCGGGAAGGCGAGTCTGCGCTACGACGGGAGCGAGTGGACGGTGGTGGTGTAAGGCTGATAGCATGCGCGAATAGTCTCCATTGGCTGCCCGCCATCCATGTAAAGCAGGCTGCGTAGAATTACACCCCCGTCTTTGGAATCCCGCTGCCCCTGAAGCTCGTCTGCACCACCTATTCAGCTATCAGCTTGGAAATCACATATCCCGCCAGCTGAACTCCTGCCAGGGCCGCGACTACACCGGCTATGACCAACATGACTAATCGCCACCTTACACGCTTTAGTTCGTTCCAGTGCCCTCCGTATATCGTCGCGAATCCACGGATGATTACAGAACAAACAGATACTATCACCCCGCCCATGTGATCAAGAACACCGGTCCGCTCGGAACACCAGATCAGTCCCGAGAAGAATAGGACAACTGCCAACAGTTCAAGGGCCATGAAAGGCGTGTAAACCGAAACACCAGCCAGTGTCGTATGTGCTTCAGGTGGGTCAAATAAGAACCCGTGGCCGATGAATTGGCTGGACGAATAGCTACTTAGTTGGACCTCGCTGATCCACGGTGGCCAGAGAATCGACATGGCAAGAGTTCCGATTCCGCAGAGGGCGATAGCCCCGCTTAGATAACGCCGCTCCACCCTATTCTCCTCGCATGCCGAGAGGACTCTCCGACACCATTCCGTGTAGAGGCGTGTGACACATCACGACAGGACTTTCGAGACTATGTATGTACTGGTGAACCCTTCGCCTTTGACGGCCTCGGTTTCCCCATCGCCCCGGAGCTGCGACCTGCTACATCGTGACTTTGTCTTCCTGGTGCGCCCGACACTCGTCGGCACCTACTTAAACCGAACAGCAGTTGCAATGGCCGTTGGATTCCCTCACATTCCCTCATGACCGAATTGGATTCTTATCGCAGCATGTGCTCCTATATCCCTGGCTTCTTTCTTGAGCGCCTCATTGAGTTCTTCAATACTGGTCCATGCTGATGAGCGAATGCTGATCACTGCTATCTCTTCGTATTCTCGGTCAATGTCCTTCGTGCTCAATAAAACGGGAGCACCTTCTGGCAGGGGTGCGTAGCTTACCACTGAGAGACGCGCGACCTCAGGAGAGATGAGACCGGCACAACCAGCGGACAATAGCACCACAGAAATTAGCATTACTATTGTGTGGGATCTCATGTCTGCCATCTCCTGTAGTGATTATGGTATCCCTTCGCCTTCGACGGCCTCGATTCCTCTCGCTGTGCGACTGATCACGTGTCTTGAAGGTAGAGCTTCCTACTGAATCTCCACCACCCCACAATTCGTCCACGCCGCGTCCTTCTGCCCGCTGAGCGACGGCCCCACCAACCCCTGCATGAGCACCGTGACGCCCGACAGCGCCCCGTCGTTCGGGATGTTCAGCGTCTGATTGAACTCGTCGAATGGCCAACTCTGGATCAGGAACATCGACTGGAACGGCAGGATGCATAGCGTCCCGCTGAAGGGCGGCGTCTGGAGGTTCTGCTGCGGCAGGCCGCCGTAGATCGCCCAGATGCTGTCCCCTGGGTTACAAAGGAACTCCAGATCCAGGGTGCCGCCGGGCTGGAAGTCGCCTGTTACTGTGAGCGTAGGCGTGTAGGCGAAGCCATCCTCTAGCAGTCCAGTCCCAAGGCTGCTCTCCACCTCTACGCTTACGTGCCCTGGCGTCCCGGCTGGTACGGCGCACGTGATGGTTGCGTCGTCCACGACTACGACGCTCGTAGCTGCCACTCCGCCGAAGCGAACCTCCGTCACGGCACCCTGGGTGAAAAACTGGCCGGTGATGGTCGCCGGCACAGGCTTGTCGTACTTGCTCCTCCAAGGGCTGACACTTGTCACAACGGGCTTCGGCAGGTACTCGTCCGCACCGATGTCGACGGTTCCGCCGATGATCCGCGCGTCGCCGTCGATGTCCTCTGCTTGAATGCCAAGCGCGGTGTTGTTGCCGGCGTCGATGCAGGGGGAAGCACTTGTCAGGTGGAAATCGAGGTTCGCCGGGTCCATCAGGGCTGGTGGCTCGTTCTTGTTTCCCGTGCCAGGATATCCCCCCTGCACATTGCAGAACGTAGCCGAGAGGCCGCTGACAAGTTGATTCGGTGTGTTACCCCACACGATCGTATTCGCAAACACTGGCGCTCCACCAAATGCCCCCCCTCCCGTGTTCGTCGCTGTGTTGCCGTAAATCGTATTGTTGGTGACAATCGGATAGGAACCACTGCGGCAGGCGAAACCACCGCCTTCTCTGGCTGAGTTGTTAGCGATAATGTTGTTCGCGATGATTGGATTCGCTTGATAATAGACGTAGATGCCACCACCAAAGTGTCTTCCCTCGTTGCTCACGATTGTATTGCCAACTACAACCGGTGAACATTCGACGATTTCAATACCTCCACCACCAAAATGTGTCAGGGTCCCTGAAACCACGTTGTCGCTGATGTAGTTGCCAAGGATCAGCGCTGGTGAGTTGCGCTCAACCAGAATACCGCCGCCTGTTTCGGTGCACACATTGTTGCTGATCTGGTTGCGTGCAATTGTTGGGCCGCAGTCATATCTGATGTGAATCCCACCGCCAAATACGTTTGTGTTTCCAGAGATCACGTTGTCTGCGATTGTTGGCGATGAACCATATTCGCACAGTATGCCCCCAGAACTTCCATTCGTGATCGTGAAGCCACGAAGCTCAGTTCCTGGCAACTCCCCTGAACCGAAGAAGGCCGTTGGACCGGACTGATTGCCATCGATGACGGTGACAGCGGGTCCACGAGCGCTTCTGACCCTGACTCGCTTCCCCCTGAAGTCGATGTTCTCCACGTACGTGCCCGGCGACACCATGATCGTCGCGCCGTTCGGAGCGGCGTCGATCGCTCCCTGGATGGTCGGGTAGTCGCGGGGCACCAGGATCAGCTTGGTCGGGCCAGCGAGGGAGCCAGCTCCCGATCCCGGCCCACCGGCTGCGTGTTCCACCATCACGGCGAACACCCCCACGAGCGCGAGGATCACGTGCACCAGGCGCATGGCTGGTCTCCCTCCTGTTGGTCATCCCTGTCGACGGGCATCCTGGCGGGAGAGGCGCTTTCTTGTCCAGCCAAAAGACAGGCGTGGGTGCCCTCGCACAACCATGAACTGAATAGTCCGCCCTCTCAGCCCTTTTGGGGAAGCCTCCCCACCGACCCATTGATCGTTGGGCCACCCCTTGGTTCGGCGCACCTCGGACTGGTTCACGGCATCGGTCCGCTTCCCACCAAGGGACCACGAGATGCTACCCTTGCCATGCAACTTCGATGGAAAACGAGATCCTGTCTTACCTAGAGATGTGCGCACGCGAGGGAGCGAGCCTTCAGCGCGGCATGAACTCGTTCGAAGGTCGCCCGTACGCCGTGATCCTGATGTCCGTTCGTTCCGACGCGAAGTATCAAGATCGACTTGAAGACGATGGAGCCACCCTCATCTACGAGGGTCACGATGCTCCCGCACGAAGCGGCGATCCCGATCCCAAGTCTGTCGATCAGCCTGAGGCCACCCCTGCTGGTTCGCTCACTGAAAATGGCAAGTTCCATCGCTTCGCCCAGAGTTATCAGCGTGGTGAAGTCGCGCCTCGGCTTGTCCGGGTCTACGAGAAGATTCGAAAGGGAATCTGGTCGTTCAACGGCCACTTCGCCCTCACCAATTCGTGGATCGAGCATGATGGTCGCCGACAGGTATTTCGATTTCGATTGGAGGCTTCTGAGGTCCCGGCAGGAAATGGCGGCGGCGAGATCAAACTCAGCCACCGCCGAGTCATCCCCCCTGCCGTTAAATTGGATGTATGGAAGAGAGATCGAGGTAAGTGCGTGAAGTGTGGCTCACCCGACGAGCTGCACTTCGATCACATCCTGCCTCACTCCAAAGGCGGCACATCGCTCCTTACGGAGAACGTGCAGCTACTGTGCGCTCGACACAATCTCATGAAGCGTGATCGAATTGAGTAGCGATCGCCTTGGTTGCGACGCTCAAGTCTCGTGTTGACAAGGCGCTGGATAGGAAGCATGACTGGTGGTTCTCAAGAAGTGTAGAGAATGTGGCTCTGATGTAAGCAGCAAGGCCGATGCTTGTCCTGGTTGTGGTCTGAAGCTTCGTTCGTCCGGTTTATTTGGTTGTACTAGCTGCTTGGCCATCTTTGGAGTGATCGGGCTACTCGTTGCTGTTGTGGCTTTTCTCTTCGTTGCAGGATACTTCGCCACGGTTCCATCATGGTTGGATTCCATCTCTCCAGAGTCACGTGGAAACGAACGCTCGCTTCAAGGCACGGGACCATTCCTAGAGGTGATTGACTGGTCGTGGTCGCCGGAGCACGGCTATGTCACTGCCGAGGGCACAGTTAAGAACATCTCTACTCGCAGGCTCACAAATGTCCAAGCTGTGGTCACCTATCACGATTCCGGCGGTCGCCAGATCACGTACGACACCTCCATAATTGAGTACAACCCGCTGCTTCCTGGCCAGACATCGCCCTTCAAGGTCTACACGAAGCACAATCCTCTGATGGAGAAGGCATCTCTCGCCTTCAAGGAACTTATGGGCGGAACTATTCCAACTCGGAGTAGATGACGAAGCCCCGCGCGCGATTGGCCCCTGCTCGGAATGCAGTATGCGCGCGCCAAGGGAAACTCGATCACTTCGCGATCAAGCGCCGCATTCTTCTGCTTCAAGAAAGGGGTCACCGTGCCCACAAGAGACCCCAAGAAGACGCCGATGACCCGCCAAGAGCTCTACGACCTCGTGTGGTCTGAGCCGATGCGCAAGGTCGCGCCGCGCTTCTACTGCTCAGACTCCTGGCTTGCCAAGATCTGCAGGCGATGCGGGGTGCCCACCCCCCCACGCGGCTACTGGGCCAAGAAGGAGGCCGGCAAGCGAGCGTACCGAC
>QQUL01000174.1 GCA_008501565.1 Armatimonadota bacterium | reverse complement strand
CCGCAAGCACCTGGATCTCCTGGAAGATCGTCTCGGTGATGTCGTACGGGGTGGGAAGGGCTGCGAGGAGGACGTCCTGTGTCGGCGTCCCATCGGTGGTGTCGTCTGGATTGGTCGGTTCCTCTTCGGCATCGGGATCTACTTCTGGCGGAACGAAGAAGAATCCACGCAGCTCTTCGTTCGAGACCATCGAGATGTACGAGAACGGTGAAAGCGTCGTCGACGCAATGATGTTCACATTGTCGCCGGGCCTGATGAAGCCTCCTGAGGACTTGACACCGTCAAGCGCGATCGCGATCGCAACCTTCCCAGGGGCCAGCGATTCGCTCAGAATCTGCTCGGTTTCAGAGATGTCCACAAAAGATGACTGGGCGATGAGCTGGTTCTTTGCGATCGGCCCAGCGGCAACATTGCCGTTGAGCACGGAAGCGAGATCTGAGGGGTTGCCCACACAACCAAACTCATTGGGGTCTTTCGAAGCATTCTCACCCGCGGCGCCGAGGCAGAGGATCGTTGAACCCTCGAACACGACATACTCACGAAGAGCCTTGCTTTCGACAATGTTGATCTGAGCCTCCTCGCCGGGAGTTCTCGTTGGGATGTCCGCGGAGGCGCGGTACACGATCACCTCGGAGATGTCTGCGCGAATGTCATCCTCAACAGATGTCAGGTACTGGTAAAGCGCATAGCCCGAAACAGCAGCGAGCAGTACGGCAATAACCAGAACGAGAGTGCGTCGGCCCATAATCAGTTTTTCCTCTCAACGCTCTTCAAGAATTCCCAAGTCGCGCGCTGGAAGGCACTCCCCACGCACGTTCCCAAGGTTGGCACACGAACCCACCCAAGGTCAAGCACCGCTGGCTCAGCCGCGGCCGATGCCCCGTTCCTTGAGCTCGGCAAGGATGGCTTCAAGCGATGAATCCGCCGCGAAACCAGATTCTGGTTCCTTTGTCTCGTCTTCACGCTGAAACTCCCGCCGCCGAGGTTCGTTCGGTTTCTTTTCGCTCCACGATGAGCGTTCCTCCCATTCGGGAAGAGCTTGCTTGATGGACAAGCTCACCCGTCGTCTGTCGGCATCGATCTCGGTCACCTTTACGGTTACTTCTTGACCGAGCGACAGCTCGAGTTCGGGACTTTCAACGTGATGCATCGCTATTTCGGAAACGTGGACCAGACCTTCGACGCCTTCACCCACAGAAACGAAGGCCCCGAAGGGAACGGTCTTTGTGACCTTTCCGGGAACAACGGATCCGACATCGGTTCCTCGGGCGAACATATCCCATGGATCCTCAGCGGTTTGACGGATCGAAAGGGAGATTCGCTCCCGTTCGTAGTCGACTTCGAGAACCTTGACCTTGACCTGGTCGCCGACGGTGACGATCTCTCCCGGATGGTTGACGTGGCGCCACGACAGCTCAGACACGTGGACGAGTCCGTCCATGCCCCCGAGATCGACGAACGCACCAAAATTGACGACGCTCGACACGACGCCGGGGCGTACATCGCCTTCCTTGAGATCGGTCAGGAATGCCTGACGCTGCTCGGCCTGTTCCTCTTCGAGGTAGGCACGACGCGACAGAACGACGTTGTTGCGGTTTCGGTCAAGCTCGATGACCTTGGCCTCAATCGTTTCCCCTACGAAAGGCTGCAGATCCCGGACACGACGAAGATCAACCAGCGAGGCAGGCAGGAATCCGCGGAGACCGATATCGACGATGAGTCCGCCCTTCACCACCTCGATGACATGGCCTTCCACGGTTCCACCCTCGTTCATGACCCCCTCAATGCGGCCCCATGCCCGCTCATATTGAGCACGCTTCTTCGACAGCACCAGACGGCCCTGATCGTCCTCCTTCTGGAGGACGAGGGTTTCAATCTCTTCGCCAACCTTTACGACGGCGTTCGGGTCTGCGTTGTTGCGGACAGACAGCTCATGCGGAGGAATGACGCCCTCGGACTTGTATCCGATGTCGACGAGCACTTCGTCGGGATCGATACGGACAACGGTGCCGACAACGATGTCACCCTCTTTGAATTCGAAGACCGTCTGTTCCACCGCGGCCGCAAAATCGTCTGCGGAAAGGTCGTCAGGAACATCTGCAATCGTCTTGGGTGCGCTGATTGCAGGTCGATCCCCCCTCGGGCGCGGCTTCCGGGGCTCTTCATCGCCATCTTCGGCGGAGTCCGCAGTATCGTCCGTCGGCGTGGCAGTGGCGGAAACATCCGAGGTATCGGTCACGATTTCAGCAGAATCTTCGGTACCGACCTCTTCGACTGCGATGTCGGCAGCCTCAACGGCCGCGGGCTCCTCAGGTTTCGACACCACGGGTGGTTCGGCGTCCATGGCGGCCGGAGATTCGGCCGTTTCGGCTTCCGTCGCAGGGGTTTCGGGGGCCCCGGCATTCTCAGTGTCGGGAACAGCTGCAACGTCTTCCGTCACGGCTGTGGGGTCCTCGTCGGTAACGGCGAGGTCTCGGTCGTTGTCGTTGGGCATGTAGGGATTGGTCTCCTTGAAGGTGTTTTGCCTATGAGCGCGCGAACGCGACCCGTAAAGGCACTTACCAGCATAGACCGTCAGGCACCCAATCGACAAGATGGCCGGGGCGAAAGTCGTGCAACAGCACCGTCAATGGGTTGCGTCTGCCAAGGTGGCTCCGACTCCGTACGAGACCTTCAAAGGCACTCTCAGCTCCGTCACATGCTCCATCGTGGTCACGGTGAGCTCGGTGACCGCTTCGATCTCGTCGGTCGGTACTTCGAGCACAAGTTCATCATGAATCTGGAGGAGCATCTCTGCGGCCGAACCGCTCAGCCTGAGTTCGCGATCGAGGTCGATCATCGCCTTCTTGATCACGTCGGCGGCTGATCCCTGGATCGGAGCGTTCAGCGCCATGCGCTCACCCATCTGGCGGTCACGTGTACTCCGACTGTGGAGTTCCGGCAGGTACCGACGTCGCCCCAGGATTGTGGTTGTGTACCCCGATTCCCTTGCAGCATCGACGATCCCGCTCATGAATGCCTTGACGTCAGGGAACTGGACGAAGTACTGATCGATGTGGATCTGCGCTTCGTTGCGATCGATGTCAAGACGCTGGCCCAGAACGTAGGCCTCCATGCCGTACAACAGGCCGAAGTTGATCATCTTTGAGGTTCGCCGCATTTCCTCCGTGACCTCCGACAGCTCGACACCGTTGACGCGGGCCGCAGTGGCCGCATGGATGTCGGCATCGTTGGCGAACGCCTCCACAAGCCCCGGATCCCCTGACATGTGCGCAAGGATGCGCAGCTCGATCTGGGAATAGTCCGCGACCAAGAACACAGTGCCTGGTGCTGCGACGAACGCCTTGCGAATTGCCCTGCCCTCCTCGCTACGTGCGGGAATATTCTGAAGGTTCGGCTGCTCCATCGAAAGCCGACCGGTCGCTGCACCCATCTGATTGAATCGGCCACGAATCCGGCCATCGTCGTCGACAAGCTTGAGCAGTGACTCCACATATGTGGATCGCAGCTTGTCAAGCTCACGGAATTCGAGGAGTTTGGAGACGATCTCATGCTGGTCGGCGAGCTTCTCAAGCACCGTTGCATCCGTTGAGGGCGCACCTTTCGGTGTCTTCTTGATGACGGGAAGACCGAGCTGTTCGAAAAGGACTTTCCGCAGTTGGAGTGTTGAGTTCACGTTGAAGCTCGAACCGGCAAGCTCATGGATCTCGCTCTGGAGAACACCGATCCGAGAAGTGAGATTCTCTCCAAACGACGTCAGGAACTCGACGTCGAGGCCGACCCCTGCAGCTTCCATGTACGCGAGAATTGACACCAATGGCAATTCGACGGCGTTGAACAGGTCGAGGCCGCCTCTTGCGTCCATCTGGGATGTGAGCGGATCGACGAGTTCGGCTATTGCGATTGCGCGGCGCGCAGGCGTCTCAAGATCGAGTGATGATTCTTCAAACGAGAAGGTGCTTTGTGCGCCTTCACCGTCCACACGATCCGCTTCGTTGACCGTGATTCCCAATTCCCGGTAAGCGAGATCTTCCAGACTCGGAGCCCGCTGTGCAGGATTGATCACATACGCCGCGAGCATCGTGTCGAACTCCACGTGCGGCACCGGCAGTTCCGCTTCCATCAGCGCAACGAGGAACGGCTTGACATCGTGTCCGATGATCCGTGCGCCGCTCGATCCGTCTTTCTCCACCGATGAGCCCGCGAGTAGCCCCTGTGACACCTCAAGTGGGACATAGGTCGGATTCCCACCTGCGACGACAAAGCCAACGAGCTCCGGGCCATCCCAAACGGGATCTACCACCATTGCGGACTCAGAAGCCAACGAAAGGGCTGCCTCAACGGATGTTGCGGTGACGACGTCAACATCGGTGATCGTCCGCTCCGCAACGGTGACACCGCCGAGTTCCTCGAGTCGCTGCCACAGCGTTCGGAACGCAAGATCGTCAAACAAGCTTCGAACCACATCCCGATCGAACGGTTCAAGGTCGAGGTCCGAAGGGTTGAGATCGTCCATCGGAACCTCATCAATCATGGTCATCAGCTCACGGTTGAGGAGTACCTGATCACGGGACCCTGCGAGGTTCTCCCGCAGCTTCGGCGACTGGTCTCCGAGGCTTGTGAAGAGGTCCTCAAGGGTTGGGTATGCATTGATGAGTTTCGCGGCCGTCTTCTCGCCGACCCCCGGCACACCGGGAAGGTTGTCCGATGTGTCCCCTCGCAGCGCCGCATACTCGACATAGCGCTCAGGATCGATTCCATATCGTTCATGTATCCAACTCGGCGTCGCGTGCACCGTGTCAGAAATGCCGCGACGCGTATACAGAATCGTGATGTCATCGGATGAAAGTTGGAAGGCATCGCGGTCCCCCGTGACCACCATCACGGAATAGCCGAATTCACGACCTCGTTTGGTCAGCGTCGCTATGACATCATCGGCCTCATAACCCGCGACACTCACCTGTGGGATCTTGAGTGCTTCAAGGACTTCCTTGATGAGAGGCACCTGCGATCGGAAGATGTCGGGTGCCGTTTCCCTCGTCGCCTTGTAGTCGGCATAACGTTCAGATCGAAAGGTCTTTTCCTTGCGATCCCAAGCCACGGCGATCGCGTCCGGTGATTCCTCATCGAGAAGCTTGATCAGCATCGATGTGAAGCCGAAGACGGCGTTGGTCACCTGCCCGCTGGGCGTTGCCAGGTCAGGCGGGAGGGCATAGAACGCGCGATATGCGAGCGAATGGCCGTCGAGGAGGGCGAGTTTCTTCACATGTGCACAGTACCGCGCTCAATGATCGGTGTCCTCTTACGGGACGAGGTGAATCGGTTGACCATCGATCGCAGCCGCCCACACCGTGCGGTCCGTGATGGATCCACTCACCGAATAGGAGACGAACATCCAACAGCCGGGTGCGGCCGGCGATGCGCCCGTGCCGGAAGCACACTGGTAATCGGCCGGAATATCGAACTGGAACTGCACCCACCTGTTGTTGTACTGCCCATCAGTGAAGTCGAGTTTGCAGGTGGTGCCACTGGCGGGGCTGCTATCGGCCATCCAACCCCCACTGGGAAGGTTCTTGTTCTTGAGCACCTCTTCATTGTCACCGAGAATCCGGACCTGGCAATCAATCGGAGGTGAACCGGGATCCGGTCCTGAGGGGGGGAATCCCGACGCGGTACCGACGAATTCGATGGATGCGCTACTTCCAATATCTGATACGTCCCACAGCGAAATAATCAACCGGGACCCGGCATAGACCTCGTCAATCCGTGCAATCTTGAACTTCGGGTTTGAGCCGGTGTCGAACTGCCAGAGCGACATCGACCCCAGCCCGTACACCTGGAGATCAGTCGAAGATGTCACTACGGTACCGCCTGAGGTGACGCCGCGGATGGAGAATCCATTGATCATGTCGGTGTGCGGAGCTTCATGGTCGCTGGAGATCTCGATGACATAGATCCCGCTCTGCACCTCTGTTGAGTCAATCGTGCAAACAGAAACCCATGTATCTTCAAGCATGTCGTCGTAGGCGATGTGTTCCTGGTTGGCAGCGTCGGATCGCCCCCGATACGTTCTGTCGCAGCCCGAGACGACCTGGTTGTTGTCAAGCCAATAATTGGGGGATGTATCCGGCTTGTAGACTCTGAACCGGGTCTGACTGTTCCAGCCGTGAGAGTTTGACGTCGGTCCACCGCTCCCCGAGAACACCCAGTCGTTGGTGTTGCCGTTCGGACCAACGTTTCCGACGCCACCAGCATCGTGCGCCTGCGGGTCATACACCTGCACCTCAGCACCACCGAGAAGGCTGCTCCCGACGGGAATCTCAAAGGCGTAGTAGTACGAAGGGACTTCGTATTCCGGGTTGCTGTTTCCGTTGTTCCGGTACCGTGCTGCTACCGCATCTCCCTGACCCTTTGCTCGATCTTCTCCGGAAATGGCGAGAA
>QQUL01000208.1 GCA_008501565.1 Armatimonadota bacterium | reverse complement strand
AAGGCGCAAAGCCAAGGCTGATTCGGCCTTTCTCCCGGGATCCAGATAGCTACATGCCTGTCAGGACGTGGGGGGACGGCGCGTCACAAGCGGAGCGAGAATCTTCTGCGCGTCGTCCAGATCGTCACGCTGCACGAGGATGGACACGCTGAACGCGCCGAGGATGCCCGGGTCTGTGATCACGGTGGCGGGAATGTCGGCGTCGCTGAGGAGCGCCCAGCCTTCCTCTGCTTTCTCGACAGTGTCGAAGACAGCCGCAGCAATCTCGGGTCCGAGGATGCCCATCAGCCCTCTACCCCTCCGGTGAAGTTCCACGATGCGAGGTGGAAGGACGGAGTGTGCACGGTCCCGGGCTCGTCCTCGCCGTCGGCAAATCGACTGTTCGACCCGATGCCCTTCACTCGGGTCGGACCGAGAGCATCGATGAATGACTGAGTGAATCTGAGGTTCGTCACAGCACCAGTGATAGCACCGTTCTCGATCATGAATGTCCCATTGCGCGTCAGACCGGTCACGACGACGGTCTTGGGGTCCAGAACACGGCAGTAGTTGAACGTCGAGACGTAGATACCCCGTTCGACCTGTGCGATCAGATCCTGTTCACTCGATGGACCCTCACCGAAGAAGAGGTTGCGGCCGCCGGGGCGGCTGTCCCACGCCTCACCGGCGACGGGGGCATGACCGGTGGAGACGCCACCTGCCTTCTTCGCCGTTCGACGGTCGTGGAGCAACGACGGGGTTACGCCGCCATCGATGAGCGCCACCGTGCCTCGTGGGGTGCCCTCGGCGTCGAATGAGATGCCAAGACCGCGTGGATCAGCAACGTCGTCCTTGAGATGCACCGCTGCGTCGAACCGCTGTTCGTCGAGTGTGACGAAGGATGTTCCCTCGTTGTAGCTCTTGCCGCTGAACCCGTATCCCGTCAGGAACTGTGCGATTGTTGCCATTGC
The DNA here is from genome assembly GCA_008501565.1 of Armatimonadota bacterium. Classification (GTDB taxonomy): domain Bacteria; phylum Actinomycetota; class Acidimicrobiia; order Spongiisociales; family UBA5794; genus UBA5794. The sequence goes on along the minus strand of QQUL01000208.1, from coordinate 5,537 downwards.
CTCGGGTGCGAGAATGACCTCGTACTCCCCCGGTTTCGTGTCGAAGGCGTCGATGGCGCGCATGGCGCGATCGGACGCAAGCTTGCCGGCTCCTGCGGCATCGATCGAGGAGAGGCTCGGTCCTGCCGAATGTCCACTTCCAGCGGATGTTTCCGTCTGATGGATCCCATCGAGGATGACCCGCGTCATCCGACCGTCGATGAACCGACCCGCCGTATTGCCGTAGGCATCGGTGTAGGAGTCGACGCCGCACATGCCTGCGGCAAGCAGGCCGTCACCAGCATCGACGAACGCCTTGACGATCCCGGCTCTGGCATCGGGATCGGCCCGGCTGGTCTCTTCATCGAAGTGGTCGATCTCTCGCGGTGCGACAGGTCCACCGAATCCGGCGAATTCATCGTCGACGGGCTGCATCGCTGCGACTTCTATCAGACGATCCACAAGCGAGTTGAGTGCGTCGTCGGTTGTTGCCGTCGTACTCCCCGAAGCAAGTCTGTTGTCGAGAGCGACCGTCAGATGGACATGGGCAACATCGTCAGAGACGTTCTGATGGATGAATGAGTTCGCAAACCGGGTCAGCGCCGAGGTGCCGGTTCGTACATACACGCCAGCGTCCGCTCTCGTTCCAACGATGCCGAGCACGTGGCTGACCAGGTCGGTGGTGCGGCTCATCCTTTGACTCCCACCCGAACATTCGCAAAACGGGCGGGCGATGCCGAGTGGCCGGTGTGGCCGACCTGGACCGGCTGACCTTTCCCACAGTTCGGTATGCCCCAATGCGTCCACTCGCTCTCACCGGCGAGTCGATCAAGAGACCCCCAGAACTGTGGTGTGATCCCCGTGTATGTGGGGTTCTTGACCATCCGGCCGAGCTTTCCGTTCTTGATCTCGTAACCGAGTTCGCATCCGAACTGGAAGTTGAGCCTGCGGTCGTCAATCGACCATGATCGGTTCGTTGCCATGAAGACGCCGTCGTCCGTGTCGGCGATGATGTCGTCGAGCGTTCCATCCCCCGGGAGCAGTCCGACGTTGGTCATGCGCACCATCGGGATCCGGTTGTATCCGTCACCACGGACCATTCCCCCCGACGGAAGACCTGCAACTGCGGCAGAGTCGCGGCCCGAAAGGACACCGACCCAGATTCCGTCCTTGACGATGTCAACACAGGATGCCGGTGAGCCCTCGTCGTCATATCCGAACGTGCCAAGCGCCCCGGGAATGGTCGCATCTGCGGTGATGTTCATGAGCGCGGATCCGTAGCGATGGGTTCCGAGTTTGTCGAGTTCGAGGTGGCTTGTACCCGCAAACGCAGCCTCCCATCCGAGGATCCGATCGAGTTCGATGGCGTGCCCGACGGATTCGTGTATCTGGAGGGCGACCTGCGAGCTTTCGAGAATCAGGTTCGTTTCGCGTTCCTCCATCTCCGGCGCAGTGAGCAGCGCGACAGCCTCCTCGGCAATGCGCTGGGCATGATCGGCGTAGTTCCACCTCCGGATCGTCTCGAAGCCCCCGGTTTCGAACTGACCGAACGATTGCGGGTATGAACGAATCTGGGTTTCGTGTTCACCGATTGCCGTTGCCGTGTAGTAGCCACCTGCTTCAACGATGTGCTGTTCGATGCGGTGCCCGATCGACGACACGAACCACTTGCGTGTGTCCCAGCCGGCAACCATGCCGTAGGCGAGACTGACGCCCTCGACACTCTGCATCGTGGCGGTGAGGGCAACAAGCATGTCGACCTTCTCCGTCGTCGACACATCGAACGGGTTCTCGACATGGGGCGTTTCCCAGAAGGCTTCAACGACGGGGACGTCCTCGAACTCCAGCATTGGACCGGCCACGGCAGCTGATGCCTTGGCGATCGCTGCCGAGAGTTCACCGCACGCACGCAGCCCCGCATCGGACAGATCCCCGGTGGACGCGAACCCCCAAGACGATCCGATCAGGGAGCGCACACCGACACCGATCTGCTCAGACACGTCGAGAGTGTCGAGATGCTGGTTCTGCACCTCGATCGATTCCTGCTTGGAGAGGACGGCTCGCGCATCCGAATAGGAGGCTCCAGCGTCGATCGCAGCCTGAACACCCATCTCGGCTCTGTCGAACATCAGGCTCCCGGGATGATCGGTTTGACACGAATGGCGGCCGCAGCATCTGCGGCGAGTTGCACGGGCCCATTCGACGTCTGAAGCACCACACTGCCGTCGGCAGCCGACGCGAGAACTGCCACGATCGAGCCGCGAACCGCCCCCTGGGAAGACAGAAAGGCGTCAAACGGAGCGGCGACTTCAAGGACCTCCATGTCTGCACCCGGTGGGGCTTCAGCGAGGGGAACACCATCGGAGGCTGCGGCTCCTCGAGCATGCGGGATCGGCTTCCCCGTCGGCCCGAACTGTGGATCTCCGAGGAATCCCGCCAAACGATTCGCTACGAGTTCGGGCGTGACGTGTTCCATCTCGCACGCGACTTCGTCTGCACGTTCGGGGGTCAAGCCGAGGTGCTCGGAGAGAAACAGTCCCCACAGCCGCCGACTGCGCAGCACGGAATCCGCCAGCAACGATCCCTCATCGGTGAGGGAGACACCCTTGTAAGGCGTGTAGTCGACGAGCCCGAGGCCTTCGAGCTTCTTCACCATCTGGTTGGCGGAGACCGACGAAACCTCAAGCACTCTAGCGACATCCGAAACAGGAATGGGAGGCACGGATCCATCCTCGACAGCGCGCGCAATCGTGATGAGGTACATCTCTTCGGCTTCTGTCGGTATGTGTGTCTGTTGAGTCATCCGCGGCGCCAAGGGTACCTAACCGGTTTTGCCTGCTGAGCAACACGGGTGCTGATACGGTATTCCGATGCACAATCTGGTAGGCACCTGGAGACTGGTCGACTGGCACGTCGAGATAGGCGGCAGGACCATCCGTCCATTCGGCGGCTCCGCAGTCGGTCTCCTCACATACACAAAAGACGGTCGGATGACGGCATCCCTCATGAAGAAGGACCGCGACCTCCTCGACACCCATTCCTTTGCTCAGGCACATGCCCTCGATCGTGCGGCCGCGGCGGTTGGCTACATCTCATACGCCGGCACCTACGTCATCGAGGGTGACGAGGTACACCACGATGTGGAGTTGAGCCTCTTCCCAGACTGGGTCGGTGCAATCCAGTCTCGGCTGATACGGTGGATCGATCAGCCCGATGGGACGACGCATCTTGAGTTGTCGTACGTGCAACCGGGAGCGGGCCGGGAAGCAACCAATACACTTGAGTGGTCCAGAATCGTCACGGAGGACTGATCATGACCACGCTCGCTGAATGGACCGAGGCGGCGGCCGCCGTCGAGCCCAGGAACCAGATGTTCATCGAAGGTGAGTGGGTCGATGCAGTGTCGGGAGCCACGTTCGAGACGATCAATCCGGCGACCGGCACGGTGATCACGTCGGTCGCCGAGGGCGACGCAGCCGACATTGATGTAGCGGTCCGATCCGCCCGTGCATCATTCGAGGATGGGCGGTGGGCGAGCCTGTCACCACGTGACCGCGGCCAGGCGTTGATCAGGCTTGCAGGTCTGATCGAGTCGCACGGCGTGGAGCTGCAACTCCTTGAGACTCTTGATGTCGGCAAGCCGATCCGCTATTCGCGACGTGTTGACGTCGCCCAGGCTGTCCACACCTACTCGTGGTACGGGGAGGCGGCGGACAAGCTCTACGACGACATCGCCCCGACCGGGCCGAACGCCCTCGGGCTCATTACGCGCGAACCGATCGGGGTCGTCGGCGCGGTAACGCCATGGAACTTCCCGATGATGATCAACGCATGGAAGCTCGCACCGGCGCTGGTAGCAGGGAACTCGGTCGTATTGAAGCCTGCCGAGCAGTCCCCGCTGTCGGCGTTGCGAATCGCCGAACTCGCGATTGAGGCCGGGATCCCTCCCGGGGTCCTCAATGTGGTGCCGGGATTCGGAGAGACCGCTGGGCGGGCTCTTGGCCTCCACCCCGACGTCGACGGCATCACGTTCACCGGCTCAACCGAGGTCGGCAAGCTGTTCCTCCAGTACGCTGGCCAATCGAACATGAAGCGGGTTTCTGCCGAGACGGGCGGGAAGACACCGAACATGATCTTTGCTGATGCACCGGACCTTGACTTTGCCATCGGTGCGGTCGGCTTCTCGATCTTCTGGAACACGGGAGAGATGTGCATCGCTGGGTCACGGCTTCTCGCCGAGCGATCGGTGTACGACCGCGTGGTGGAGGAGGTTGGGGCGATGTCGGGTGGCTGGGCGCCCGGTGATCCGCTCGATCCCGCAACGAAGGCAGGGCCGATCGTCGACCAGTCCCAACTCGATCGTGTGTGCCACTACATCGACCGTGGCGTCGATCAGGGTGCACGGCTTGTCGCCGGCGGCAACCGGACGCTGACCGAGACGGGCGGCTACTTCGTGGAGCCAACCGTGTTCGCAGATGTTTCCAACGACATGGACATCGCTCGCGACGAGATCTTCGGACCGGTACTGAGCATCATCCCGTTCGACTCCGAAGAAGAGGCCATGGCGATAGCAAACGAGACCCGATTTGGACTCTCGGCTGCCCTGTGGACCTCGAATCTGGGGCGTGCCCATCGCATGTCTGCAGCATTGAAGGCCGGAACCGTGTGGGTCAACAACTTCGACACCTCAGACATCACCGCCCCGTTCGGTGGCTACAAGGAGTCCGGCTTCGGCGGCAAGGACAAGTCTCTCCTCGCCCTCGACAAATACACCAACGTCAAGACCACCTGGATCAACCTCGGCCGCGGCGGCGTCTAGAACAGGACCCGCAGCCAAGGAATAGCGCTCAGCTTCTACCCGTCCCCCCGTGCTGCCCGGCCCCTACCGGAGTTTGGCGAACGCTCGGTTGAGGTAGATCAATGGCTTGGCGTCGCCGACGGTGCCGTAGCGGACCTTGCCATAGAGCACCCAGTGGTCGCCCATTTCTGTGCGTTTGATCGTTTCGCACTCGAACACCTGGAAGGCTTCGGCGAGAACCGGCCCGGCGACGGAGGTGACGGGGTCCGACCACTCGACCAGGCCAAACTTGTCGGCGCCCCGTGTGGCAAAAACCATGGCCGTGGCTTCGGTCCCTTCCGGCATAAAGTTCACCGTGTACCCGTCCGCCGCAAGCATCGCATCGAGGGACCCGGCGACCTTGTCCACGCACACGAGAACGATCGGTGGATCCACTGACACCGAAACGAATGCAGACACCGTGATACCGACCGGCCCATCGGGCGTGTTGACCGTGACGATCTCGACGGAACCCGCGTAGTGCGACATCGCCTCCTTGAAGTCCTCGCCATCCATCACTGTGTCTTCCATTGGCCCTCCGATTCGGTTGTCGAGAGCGTAACGAGCAAACGCACTCCGCTTTCGGACGTCAGACGTCAGACTCGTGGAGTTCGACGCACCCAGTTCTCGCCATCGGTTATCGGAAGTCGGTCATCGGTCATCGGTCATCGGTCATCGGTCATCGGTCATCGGAGGCAGCCCATATCATGGGCTCCATGGC
>QQUL01000102.1 GCA_008501565.1 Armatimonadota bacterium | reverse complement strand
CTCCGTTGACCCCGGCGACGACAAGTCGGTCGCGACTGCCCTTACTGCAGCGGTGAGCTGACGTGCCGATCATCGGTACCGCTGGCCACGTCGATCACGGCAAATCAACGCTCGTCATGGCTCTCACCGGCCGGGATCCCGATCGATGGAAGGAGGAGAAGGATCGCGGACTCACGATCGATCTCGGGTTTGCGTGGGCTGACATCGGTGGAACTGAGTTCGGGTTTGTGGACGTGCCCGGTCACGAACGATTCATCAAGAACATGCTCGCTGGTGTGGTCGCGGTCGATATCACCCTCCTCGTCGTGGCGGCTGATTCGGGTTGGATGCCGCAGACGGAGGAGCATGTCCGGGTTCTCGACCTCCTCGGCGCAGCCACGGGAGTCATTGCGGTCACACGCACTGACCTTGTGGATCAGGACACCTTGGATCTCGCAATCCTTGAGATCGCCGAAGAGGTCGCTGGCACAGCGCTTGAGTCTTGGCCCATCGTCGCTGTTTCGGCGGTGACGGGATCCGGTATTGACGAACTTCGGGACGCGATTTCGTCGATTGCAGCGACCACCGCTTCCGATGTTGACGGTCCGTTCAGGATGTGGGTTGACCGGAGCTTCGTCATTCATGGGTCAGGCGTCGTTGTCACAGGAACGGCACAGCGAGGCTCCTTGGCGATCGACGAGTCGGTGGAGATCCAACCCCACGGACTGGTTACACGCGTGAGAGGGCTCCATCATCACGATGCGGCGGCCGAAGCGGTGCACGCAGGGCAACGGGCTGCCATCAATCTTGCGGGTGTGGACATCACCAAGGTCAAGCGAGGAACGCTGCTTGCGGCACCCGGGACCTCACAAGCGTCAACCCGGGTTCTGGTGGCGCCGCTCCACGCACGGGGATACGACGAGATGCCGACCCGTGGGGCGTTCCACGTTCACTCGGGTACTGCGGATCGCACGGCGACCATTCGCTCCATTTCGCCGACCGTCACGTCGCTTGTTTTCACCCACGCTCTGCCGGCGGTGGTTGGCGATCGCGTCATCATCCGAGAGAGTGGCCGTCAGGCCGTCGTTGCCGGTGGGACGGTGATTGATCCAAATCCAAGCGGAGAGCTGACCCGGGACGAGGTCAACGCGCTGTGCGATGCGGTGATGAATGCACGCGACGCCGCCGCGATTGCCGATGCCCTGCTGGAAGCTCGCGGCTCGTCGACGTTGGATGCTCTCGCTCGGAGTACCGGAGGGGGGACTCCGTCGACTCCGTTTGTGGTGGGATCAACCGCGCTCTCCGTGAGTTTTGTCGAGCGGGGAGCTTCTCACGCCATTGAGATCGTGAAGGACTACCACCAGAATTACCCAAAGAGGGAAGGGATTCCAAACGCCGAGCTTGCCAGTCGTATCGGGGTGGACGTGCAAGTCCTCGCACGCCTGGTGGCCGACTCGCAAGAGCTTGAAGGATCGAACGGTGTGGTTCGACTTGCATCTTTCTCAATCGAGTTGTCCGAAACCGATGAGGCAGCGTGGGCGGCGGTTCGTATGGATCTCGAGGATTCGTTTGATGTTGCGCGTGCAAGCGATCTTCCGCTCGACCCCGATGTCATGCATTCACTCCTGAGGAGGGGTGACCTCGTTCGGATTGATGCTGACCTCGTGTTCACCGCGCATCAGATCGGGGAGTTGACATCCCGAATCGGGGAGCTCAGCGACGGGTTCACGGTGAGCGAATTCAAGGACCATTTCGGCATGGCGCGACGCCAAGCCGTGCCACTCCTCGAGTGGTTCGACAAAGAGGGAGTCACCAAGCGAGAAGGAGATGGACGCCTGGTTCGAAACCGCTAGCGCAGCTCTAGCTGTAGGAGAGAGCGTGACGACGTTCGGCCTCGGTGAGTCCACCCCAGATTCCGTACGGCTCCTTGATTTCGAAAGCGTATTGCCGACAGTCCTCGGCAACGGGACAGACTTGGCATACCGCCTTCGCTCTGACTTCCCGGCGTTCCCGTTCTTCTTTGCGTTCTTGGGTGCTCGGTGGAAAGAAAAGATGAGAGTGGTTCCCGCTGCACAGCGCCACGGGATGCCAAGAACGATCCATCGACATCACAGAAAACCCGCCCTTCGAGTATCGAGTACTAAGCCACACGCGTCGGTCACGCACCAAACACGCGAGGTCGAACCTAGTCGCCGATCACCTTCGCCGCCAGCAGAATTTTTCCCGTTCTCTCATTGAGCCTCGCCCCTATTCGGGCTCGCCGATGCCCCGATCGGATCGACTTCAAGCATGAGACCTGTGATCCCCACGATCTCCACCGGAGCTCCCGGCGTGATCTCGACACCCCGGTCGGCTGTCGCCTGCCAGCGAGCTCCGTCAACCAGAACAACACCGATCGGATCGAGGGTGTCAATGGCCACACATCGACGTCCGATCATCTCCTCTCTCCCAACCGTTGGCGTGGCGAATCGGCCGCGCACAACGGTCGTGAGGGCATACCAGATGAAGAAACCCGTGGCAGCGGATGCAACGACGACCAGCCATATGGCCGGTGGATACGCGGGTCTCGTGGACGTGAAGGTCAGGCCCCCCGCGACCACGAGGAAGCCCCCGAGAACCGCTCGCCATCCGACACGGTTCTGGGTGAAACCCCATACGAGCAGCGCGAATCCGACGATGACCATGCCGACGGCTGGCCACCACATCGGCAGTGTCGCCATTCCGTATCCCGCGACAATCATCGACAGACCCGCCACAAACGCCATCAACCCGGACCCTGCCGCATAGAACTCGAAAACGGCGAAAGCAAGCGCGAGCACGAGGAAGAGGAATGCCGTCTCGGGGCTTGCTCCCAGACGGAGGAGTCGATCCACAAGCCCGATCTTGACGAAAGTAACCGGTCGCGACGCAACGATGACTTCTTGCCCATCCACTGTCTGGGTTGAGGCGGTGTCGAGGACGAAGGACTGATCACCACGCGTGAGGGTCATCCCGTCGAGTGAAACAATGAGCTGCCCGAGTGCGGGGTCGACCCGGTCGACGAACCCATATATGACGGGTTCCTCCACACTCGCCGTGACAGTCGAGTCGGCCAATACCGTGGCCGTTGCGAGGAAGGCCGCCGGATCGTCTCCGGCACGAACTGACGGTGACTCGGCACCCGATCGCAACTCTGCGGGACTCAACAGTCCGACGACCGCTCCGGGTGCGGCCGAACGGAGGTCTGCATGGTTCGCGAGATACGCCGCACCGCCGTAAGCGACGGCCGGACTTGGACCGATCCACGCAATGACAGGTGCGTTCGCTTCGCCTACTGACTGGTAGAACGGGGCAAGATCACCAGATGACACGCCGGGGCTGTCGATCTTGAGGACATAGGCATAGGCATCGTCCGTTTGGAGTGAGTCGGCGACATAGTCCATGACAAGCTGATCGATCGGATCAGACACCTCGATGATCACGATGGGTTGCACCTCTGTATCAGTCTCCGTGTTCGCGAGTGCCGACACCGACGAAGCCAAAGCAACCAGGAGCAGGAATCCGGTACCGGTGAGTCTCAAGATGCGCACGGTCGCAGGATACGGAACGGGTTTCCTGTAGTACCGAAGGAGAATGGGAGTGGGTACGCTGTGGTACATGAGAACGATCCTTCTCGTCGCCGATACCCAGTCGGTCACCGATCGAGTGCATGCGTCCCTCGCGGGAGCCGACGCAACCGTGGTCGACCACACCGACCCCAAGACCGCGCCTCAGGTGGCGTATGACGGTGGGTTTGATTCCGTCCTGGTCGACATGCAGGTCGATGCGATGGGTGCCATGGCAGTCGCACGAGCGGTCCGATCGGCCGCGGGGCAGCACGATCCGATCCCGGTCACGATCCTGCTGGACCGTGAGTCCGACGCCTTCCTGGCTGGACGCTCGGGTGCAAAGAACTGGGTTCCCAAGGACTACACATCCGCCGAGCTGCGTGAGGCCCTCGGCGTTTCTCGCTGAATCATGACGAGCGAACCTGACCCTGGTAGTACCCGCGATCCGTTGGGATCCTCAGGAGTGTCGGAACGAGCAAAACCCGCCGCATCGGGGTGCCCGACTGGGCGCTGTCGATTCAATCGGTTGGATTGCCCATGAACCCCGACACAATCATGTATCTGGCGATACTCGCCGTCTGCACAGCTGCATCCGGGTTCTTCTCTGGTTCCGAAACAGCTTTGATCGGAATCTCACGCGAGCGCGTGCATCAACTCGCAGAGGACAGTGAATCTGGACGGAAGCTCGAAAGGCTGATCGCCGAGCCGGAGCGGATGCTCTCGACACTCCTCGTTGCGAACAACGCAGTGAACGTCTTGTCGGCTTCCGTCGCAACGATTCTCTTCATTTCACTCGTCGGTGACGCATGGGGTCCCTGGATCGCCACGCTGGTCATGACGGCTGTGCTGCTCATTTTCGGTGAGATCACTCCGAAGACAATCGCAGCCCGTCATCCCGAGGCCTTCTCGCTCACTGTTGCACCAACCATCTGGAACCTGTCGATCGTGCTTGCACCCGTCGCAAGCTTCTTCTCGGCCATCACGCGCTGGCTTCTTCGTCTTCTGCGTGTGAGCGGGACAGCGTCGGGAGACGGCGTGACCGAAGATGACATCCGGGCCCTCGCTGCCCTCGGCGAGCGCGGGGGACACATCGAAGAGGCAGAACGGGAGATCATCGACGCTCTCTTCCACCTCGACGATCGGTCTGTTCGCGAGGTGATGACACCGCGCCTCGACATCGTGACCCTCTCGACGCCTCTCACCGCCGACGACATCCGGCGAGCGGTGTCGGCCACAGGGCACTCTCGCTTTCCCGTCACAAGTGGCGAACTGGACGACCTTCTGGGCGTCATTCATGTCAAGGATCTGCTGCAGAACCCCGAATACGAGGACTCGCACGACCTCACGAGGTTGATCCGCACGCCGAACTACGTGCCCGAGACGATGTCGATCCTCGACACGCTCTCTGCGATGCGTTCGAGCCGATACGGCATGGCAGTCGTCGTCGACGAACACGGCGGTGTGGAGGGCGTTGTGACTATCAAGGATCTGGTCGCCGAGCTGGTCGGCGAGCTTCAGGACGAGTACGACCCGCGAATGCCCATCATCGCCCAGATCGGACCGGCTTTGTGGATCGCAGACGGGAAGCTCGATCTGGACGATCTCGAGGATGTGCTTGACATCGCTGATCTTGAAAATGGTCCCTATTCAACCGTCGGCGGATACATCATGGCGATTTACGGACGAGTTCCCGATGAGGGTGACCAGATGACGGACAACGGCGTCCGGTACACGGTTCTGTCAATGGACAGGCAAAGGGTCGCTCGCGTCAGGGTTGAGAGGCTCGACTGACCGATATAATTCTCATATCGGGACGTGGCGCAGCACGGCAGCGCGCATCGTTCGGGACGATGAGGTCGTCGGTTCAAATCCGACCGTCCCGACCACAAGGGGCTGGTCAGAGGCTTGTCATCAGGCCCTGACCAGCACCCCGGTCGTCTCGCTAGGACTTCTTGATGCGCCGGTCAGGTATGCCACCCCTTACGGGCTTGATCGGGTGTCAGTGTCCCCCCGGCGAGTTCTTGGCTGCCAAGGGTTCCCAGCGGTGGTCAGCCGCCTGAGGCCAGAACGATCTGGAGCAGGGTCCATGTCCGATCCCGCTGCTCCTCGTTTGCCGTCACCGTGATCCAATAGATGGGTTCCTCCATCCCGACGTAGAGGATCTGGTCGCCTGCCTCGGTACGGGCGTACTCGGTTGACTGACTCGTGGTCCAGTCGTCGTAGAAAGCGACGATACCGTCGAATTCGTCGGCCGGGTATAGCACCTGAACCCCGGGGCCCACAGTCGCTCCAAACTCGGCGAGCTCTCCGTATATGTCGATCTCCCAACCAGCAGGTACCGGCACGGGGAAGTTGGCGTCCGTTCCCACCGGACCCTCATTGCTCGCTGCGGGGGGTGCGCTGTTCCCATTGGGCGCCGGTTGCTCGTCGCCCTGGGTCGTGGGTGTGTCTTCACCGCTCCCGCCGCACCCAGCGACGACCAATGCGAGCACCAGTAGTAGGGCGAGAATGGTTCTCCGCGTCATGTCATTGGTTTACAGGACGGTGTTGACGCATGCAATACGCAGATCCGCGTATGTCAATGTCGTCGGCTCCTGAATCGCAGCGTGGCTGTCACGGCTCCATCGTTCTGTGGGCTCCAGTGTAGAAATACCGGGTACTGGAACCCTGGGTACGCGGTGCTTAGGTTCCGGTGAACGTTGGTTTGCGCTTTTCGATGAAGGCTGTGATTCCCTCATAGAAGTCCCTTGTTTCACCGGCGGCGAGGATCGATTCGGCCTCGGCTGACATCTGCTCCATCGGGCTGTTCCCGTGTGCAGACCGCAGGAGCTTCCTTGCCCGGACGTACGCCTGGGTCGGTCCTTTGGCCAGTCGGCCTGCAAGGGATGCAACGGATTCATCGAACTCATCGGGGGCAGCGACCTCGTTCACGAGCCCCAGCGAAAGCGCTTCTTGGGCATTGATCAGGCGGCTCGTCAGGATCATCTCCAT
>QQUL01000349.1 GCA_008501565.1 Armatimonadota bacterium | reverse complement strand
TACAACAAGGCAGTGGTGGGAAGAAACGCGTTCTCCCACGAATCAGGTATCCATCAACACGGTGTCCTGCGCAACCGCAAGACCTACGAGATCATGGATCCCGAAGCTGTCGGCCAGCACTCAAGCCTCGTACTTGGGAAACACTCCGGTAGGGCAGCGTTCGCCGATGCCCTTGCCAAGCTTGGAATCCACCTTGAGGATGAAGACTTCCAGCGCTCATTCCAGCGTTTCAAACAACTCGCCGACCGAAAGGGCGAGATCTCCGAGGAGGGAATCCGCGCCATCGTTTCGGAGGAGGCAAACACCGCGACGGCCGAAATGCAGCTCGTGTCGCTCCACGTCGCTGGCGGTTCCCACGAGGCCCCGGTCGCGACTGTGGTGCTCAAACGTGACGGTGAAGAAGTCACGACTTCCGCCGAGGGCGACGGCATGATCAACGCAGCCTTCGTGGCACTTCAAGATGCGTACGGGATCGCGGCGTCGCTCACCGACTACCGAGTTTCGCCGCTCACGTCGGGCGCCGATGCCATGGCGAAAGTGAACGTGATCATCCAGGTTCTGTCCAAGACCTATTCGGGTCAAGGTGTGTCGACCGATGTGGTCGAGGGTTCGGCTCGTGCGATCGTGTCGGCCCTGAACAAGGCTGCGTTCGACCGCGGTGCCCTCACCACCAACTGACAGGAGCCCGAACTCGTGAACGCACGCTTCACGCTGCTGCCGGGGGACGGCATCGGCCCAGAGATCGTCACGCAGGGCCGTCTCGTCCTCGATGCCGTCGCTTCACGGTTCGACCACACCTTCACCTACGACACGCAGCTCATCGGCGGTATCGCCATCGATGAGACGGGGGATCCCCTGCCAGCGGCAACGATCGCTTCCGCAAAGGAATCACACGCCATCATTCTCGGCGCCGTCGGAGGACCGAGATGGGACGATCCCACCGCCAAGACGAGACCCGAGGTCGGGTTGCTCGGCATCCGCAAGGAGCTGAACCTGTTTGCCAACCTACGACCCGTGCGGACTCAGCCAGCGCTCCTCGACGCTTCCCCCCTCAAACGGGAGCTCATCGAGGGTGTCGACATACTGTTCTATCGCGAACTGACGGGAGGCATCTACTTCGGCGAATCGACCACCTCGGACGACGGCAAGACGGTGTCGGATGCGATGACCTACTCCGAATACGAGATCGAACGCATCGTGCGAATGGCGGCCGAAGCCGCCCGATCCCGACGGGGCAAGGTCACGTCTGTTGACAAGGCCAATGTGCTGGCCGTGTCGAGGTTGTGGCGATCGACCGCTGACCGAGTCATGGCTGAGGAATTCCCGGACGTCGAGTTCGAGACCGTGTTGGTGGACGCAATGGCGATGCACTTGTTGTCCCGAGCGAAGGATTTTGATGTCGTTGTCACCGGGAACCTCTTCGGGGACATCCTCACCGATGAGGCATCGATGCTGCCCGGATCCCTTGGTCTGCTGCCATCGGCCTCCCTGGGTTCTTCAGGACCCGGTCTCTACGAGCCCATCCACGGTTCAGCCCCCGATATCGCCGGTACCGGAGCTGCCAACCCGCTCGCCACCATCCTCGCAACGGCGATGGCCTTGCGCCACTCCCTCGGGCTCGACGACGAAGCTGCCGCGATCGAAGCCGCCGTCGAGACCGTGCTTGACAACGGTCTGCGCACACCCGACATCGCTCGAGGCGGTCCGGCCGTCTCAACATCGGAAATGGGCGCAGCCGTCGTCGCCGAGGTGTAGGCGTGCTCACACCCGAGTCGATCACCGGTACGCTCAGCTCGCCGCGACAGGAGAACCCATGACCGAACCCACAGCAGACATCGGAGTCATCGGGCTGGCCGTCATGGGACAGAACCTGGTGCTGAACCTCTCTGATCATGACCACCGCGTGGCGGTATTCAATCGTACTGCCGCCAAGACCGAGGACTTCCTCGCAGGCCCAGCCAAGGAACGGAGCATCGTCGGATCACCCGATCTTCCCGGATTCATAGCCTTACTCAAGAAGCCACGATGCGTGCTTCTGATGATCAAGGCAGGGCTGCCCGTCGACACACAGATCGAAGCGCTACTCCCGCTGCTCGAACGCGGCGACATCATCATCGACGGAGGGAATTCTCTCTACACGGACAGCGAGCGCCGGTGTGTCGAACTGGCACAACACGGGATCCATTTCGTCGGCGCAGGCATATCGGGCGGTGAGGAGGGGGCTCGCTACGGCCCATCGATCATGCCGGGCGGCCAGCCCGATGCGTGGCCAATCATCAAACCGATCATCACCTCCATTGCCGCCGACTACCACGGTGAACCCTGCGCCGACTGGGTGGGTCCAGGAGGGGCCGGCCACTACGTCAAGATGGTCCACAACGGCATCGAGTACGGAGACATGCAGGTGATTGCTGAAGCCTATGACATGATGTCGCGAGGACTCGGGATGTCAGCCTCAGAGATCCAGCCACACTTCTCGAAATGGAACGAGGGAAAGCTCGACTCGTATCTGATCGAGATCACCGCCGAAATACTCGACCACACCACCGACGGGACCCCAACGGTCGACCTCATCCTGGATGCTGCTGGCCAGAAGGGGACCGGGAAGTGGACGGTGATCGCCTCCATGGACGAAGGCATGCCGGTCTCGCTCGTCGCCGAATCCGTCTACGCCCGAATGGTGTCAGCTCTCCACGGTGAACGCCAACGGGCTGCCGACATCCTCGGAACTGACGTCACCGCGATCGAGGACGATCCCGCAGACGTCATCGACGACATCCGCGACGCCCTCTACGGATCGAAGATCGTTTCCTACGCCCAGGGCTTCATGCTGTTTCGAGCAGCGAGCCAACAATTCAATTGGGGTCTCCAGCCAGACGTGATCGCAAGTCTTTGGCGAGCGGGGTGCATCATCCGATCCCAGTTCCTCGGGGACATCACAGCCGCATATCGGGCAAATCCGGATCTTGAGAATCTGTTGATCGATGACTATTTCGCTGCTGAAATCGCGTCCACACTTCCGGGTTGGCGCCGAACGGTCGCACGGGCAGCGATGTGCGGCATCCCGGTGCCCGCATATGCCTCGGCGCTCGCTTTCTTCGACAGCTACCGAGCGAAGAAGCTCCCCGCGAACCTGATCCAGGCGCAGCGGGACTATTTCGGAGCTCACACGTACGAACGTATCGACCGCGAACGCGGCGAGTGGTTCCACACCGATTGGACAGGACATGGAGGCGATGTGACGTCAGGAACGTACGAAGCATGAAGGACTACCCCAGGGCGATGGTCGCCATCGTCACACCATTCGACGAGGACGGAAATGTCGATGTCGCGGCACACGTCCACAATGTGCGCCACCTGTCGGCACAGGGATGTGCCGGATTCGTCATCGCCGGTTCGACCGGCGAAGGTCCCTACCTCGAACCGGGTGAACGGGGCACGCTCGTTTCCGCAACGCGTCAAGCTGCCGAGGAAGCCTTCATCATGTGTGGCATCAACGCAGAGTCGGTTCGGCAGGGGTTGTCACAGATCACCGAGGCAGCGGACGCCGGTGCAGATGCCGTGTTGGTACTGACACCGGGGACCCTTGTGCGCGGAAACGATGATCGGATCTCCTCCTTCTACACCGACATCGCCGACGCCGCACCCATACCCGTGCTCTTGTACTCCAACCCGAACGTCACCGGCTACGAACTTCCGACAGGCACGGTCAATGAACTTGCCGAACATCGGAACATTCACGGGATCAAGGACAGCGGTGGGAACCCGGACCGAATCGATGATCACGCCTCCGCGATCGAGACAGGGTTCATTGTGTACCCCGGAGCCTCGCGGGCCCTCCTCGAATCACACAGACGGGGCGCATACGGCGCGATCACGGCAAGTGCGAACTACGCGTTCGGTCTTGTCGCAGCGGCATCATCGGGGGATCCCAATGGACAAGCCGAGCTCGACACCGTCATTGCAGTCGTTGAACGTCACGGCATCCCGGGAGCCAAACGGGCAGCCGCCGCTGCGGGCATCAACAGCGGAGCCCTCCGACGTCCTCTGTCTCCGGTCGATTCCGCAATTGGCGCAGAAATCGACGCCGCCGTCACTTCGCCACAGCAACACTGATCCCGTTACCTTCGACACGATGCATGTAGGAATTCGCTCCGAACACCAAGCACGTGAGGGCAGGGTTGCCGCCACACCCCAGAGCGTTGAATCGTTGGTCGAACTCGGGGCGACGGTGAGCATCGAATCCGGTGCAGGACGTCACGCGGGCATCTCCGACGACGCGTTCACCGACGCCGGCGCATCCGTTGTGGCCAGTCTCCACGATGCTGGCCCGATCGACATCCTCGCAACCGTGGGCCCGATCGGGGACAGCAACGGACGATCGGACATGGAGCTCCTCTCGGAGGGATCTGTCGTCATCGGCCTCCTTGACCCCACAAACAACGAAACCACCCTCTCCGATTTGCAGGCTCGCGGGGTCACACCGATCGCGATGGAGCTGGTGCCTCGCACGACGATCGCCCAGTCCATGGATGCTCTCTCGTCACAGGCGACCGCAGCCGGGTACGCAGCCGTCCTCCTCGGTGCGACTTCCATGCCAAAGTTCATGCCCATGCTCGTGACCGCGGCTGGGACGGTTCCACCGGCACGGGTTCTTGTTCTCGGCGTCGGCGTCGCAGGCTTGCAGGCAATCGCAACTGCCAAACGGCTCGGCGCCATCGTGACCGCATACGACATCCGACCCGAGACCAAGGAACAGGTCGAGAGCCTTGGAGCGAAGTTCATCGACGCCCCAACCCAGCAAATGGATGAAGGTGGGTACGCACGAGCCGTCGATGAAGAGACCGCAGCAGCCCAGCGGGAGGTGCTCACCCATGCCGTGGCAGGAGCGGATCTCATCATCACAACCGCGCAGGTTCCCGGACGAAAAGCTCCGATTCTGGTCGATGCCGAGATGGTCAAACAGATGTCGGAGGGTTCCGTGATCATCGACATGGCGGCCGGATCGGGAGGCAATGTCGTCGGTTCGCAACCAGACCACGTGGTGAATGCGGACGGTGTCATGATCCATGGCCCAACCGATCTCGCCTCTCGAGTCGCTGCAGATGCGTCGCGGATGTATGCACGAAACGTGCTCGAGATCATCAAGCGAATGGTGGTGGATGGAAATCTCGCGGTCGATGCCGACGATGCTGTCATCGGCCCGGCGATCGTCGGGCGCACCGCCGCCCAACACACGGATGCCGAACAGGTGGACGAGGAACAGCCTGTTGTCGAACATGAGGCTTCCCCATGAGCGATGTGTTCATCCAGTCGATCGTCGTATTCGTGCTTGCATCCTTCGTCGGGTTCGAGGTCATTCGCAGGGTGCCGCCAACACTCCACACACCCCTGATGTCCGGGGCGAACGCGATCTCCGGTATCACGATCGTCGGCGCCGTGATCGCCGCAGCAACCGGAACCGGGTGGGTCGCCGGTGTGCTTGGCTTCCTCGCTGTCACCTTTGCGATGATCAACGTCGTCGGTGGCTTCCTTGTCACGGACCGCATGCTTGAAATGTTCAAGAAGTTGCCTGGACCCCGCAAGTGACCGAACTCTCCTACCTCGCCGCTGGAGTGTTGTTCATCCTTGGCCTCAAGGGATTGACATCCCCGCGTACCGCGAGGCGTGGCAACCAACTCGCCGCCCTCGGCATGCTGTTGGCAACCATTGTCGTTGTCGTCGATCTTCTCGCCATGGACCAGTCCATGGCGTGGGGCATCGTGATCGCTGGGATCGTGGTTGGTGGAACGATCGGCGCGATCCTCGCCATCCGTGTGCAGATGACCTCGATGCCCGAGCTTGTAGCGGCGTTCAATGGCTTCGGAGGCGGCGCCTCTGCTCTGGTCGCTTCGGCAGCCATCGTTGCGACGAGCGGCGATTTCCCGACCGAGACCGCGACGACGACAGCTCTCTCACTGATCATCGGCACGGTCACCCTCACGGGATCGTTCGTTGCATACGGGAAACTGCAAGGCATCTTCACCGGGCGCCCGATCGCCGTGGGCGGGGCACTCACTAACGGCGTACTGGCTGCGGTCTCCATTGCCCTCGGCATCGTTGGCATCATCACGGGTGAACCACTCGCCTATTGGGGTGCTGCGGCGATCGCCGGGGTGCTTGGGGTCGTTGGAGTCATCGCGATCGGCGGTGCCGACATGCCTGTCGTGATCTCGCTGCTCAACTCCCTTTCGGGAATCGCTGCGGCCATGGCCGGGTTCGTGATCAACAATCAGGCCCTCATCGTCGGAGGAGCCCTCGTCGGCGCCGCCGGGATGATTCTGACCGTCGAGATGTCGGTGGCGATGAACCGCTCCATCGCAAACATCCTGTTCTCGGGTTTCGGCGGTGGCGCCGCAGCCGAGGACATCGGAACCAGGCCCGTGAAGCGTGCAACCGCGGACGATGCGGCGATCACACTTGGCTATGCCGAACGTGTGATCGTTGTCCCCGGATACGGACTCGCTGTTGCTCAGGCTCAACACGCCGTGCGTGACCTTGCCCTGGCGCTGGAGGAACGCGGGGTCGAAGTGCTCTACGCCATCCACCCTGTGGCGGGGCGTATG
>QQUL01000231.1 GCA_008501565.1 Armatimonadota bacterium | reverse complement strand
CCCACTGCAGATACGAATCGATGAGGCCATCGATGTCACCGTCGAGGACGCCCTGGATGTTCCCGACTTCGAAGTCGGTACGCAGGTCCTTGACCATCTGGTACGGCTGGAGCACGTAGGACCGAATCTGGCGGCCCCAACCCGCCTCGTGCGTCTCACCCCGGATTGAAGCGACCGTCTCTGCCTGTTCCTGTCGGGCGAGTTCCGCAAGGCGTGCGGCGAGGAGCTGCATCGCACGGGCCTTGTTCTGCATCTGGGATCGTTCGGCCTGACACGAAACAACCAGACCGGTGGGGATGTGTGTGATCCGAACCGCACTATCGGTCTTGTTGACATGCTGACCGCCCGCACCGGACGCCCGGTACGTGTCGATACGAAGATCCTCGCTGTCGATTTCAAGATCCTCCACCTCGACTTCCGGGATGACGTCCACGCCAGCGAATGCCGTGTGACGCCTTGCCTGGGAGTCGAAAGGGCTGATCCGAACAAGGCGGTGCGTGCCACGCTCGGATTCAAAGGTCCCGTAGGCGTTGTCGCCCTTGATCGTGAGCGTGACTGACTTGATCCCGGCCTCTTCACCTTCTTGGTATTCGTCGACGACGAAGGTGAAGTCTGAGCGTTCGAGGTATCGGTGATACATCCGGACAAGCATCTCGGCCCAGTCCTGTGCATCGACTCCCCCGGCACCGGCCGAAACGGAGAGGATCGCCGGCCGATCGTCGTACTCCCCGAAGAACAGGGACTCCCGCTCGAGTTTGGCGAGATCCTTCGAAAGCGTCCCCAGTTCGAGTTCGACCTCCTCGAGGGAATCCGGGTCCGACTCGTCGACCGCCATCTCAAGGAGGACATCGAGGTCTTCGACGGCCTGCTCAAGATCGCTCACATGCTTGATGATCCCTTCGAAGCGAGACAGCTTGCTTGTGACCTCCCTTGCATGATCCTGATCGTCCCAAAGGTCAGGGGCGGATGCTGCGGCACGGAGTTCGATGAGTTCGGCCTCCTTTCCTTCAACATCAAGAAAGGTCCGCGCGTCGCCAAGACGCGAAGCGAGGTCGGCAACGATCGCTCGGAGATCAGCAGGTTCCATGCGAGAAAGAGTAGGGAAGGTCCAACTGCTGAAAGCTGAAAGCTGAAAGCTGAAAGCAGGGAACCCGACGAAGTCGGGTTCCTACTGCATATCCCCTTGGGGGACACCGGACCGCTTCAAGGCCTTGCGAAGAGCTTGCGAGCGTGGGGTTCGCTTTCCGTACAAGGGGATGCCGCTGATGACGCGCTTGCCCTCCACCTGCTGGGCGGGTGCCGGAGGCGCCGCATCGATGTGCTCTGCATGGACGCGTTCGGCACGCTCCAGTTCAAGGTCACGCAGTGCCTTCTCGACCGCCTCGATCTGAGTTTCGGTCGCTCTCGGGAGATCCAGTCCGTCAAGAACGAAACGTGCCATGTCGGCTCGATAGTCGTGTCCGAAGGATCCGAAATGGCCAGGAACCATCACCATGGCGTTTGCGGCGTCCAGTACAACGGAAAGCGCCGTGACGATCGGAGACCAGTGCATTGACGCAGGCACTCCCCTTCCGCGCTCGCCACGAAGCCAGTCGGGTTCTTGGATCGCCAGGTCAGGTCCCATGACAGCGATCGGGTCGTTGTCGTGAGAAAGGACTACGGCTCGTAGCTTCCTGCGGTTCTCCTCGCCGATGGCGGCGAGTTCATCGTGGTGATCGAAGACCCCGACGCTTCCCTCCGGCACGAGATCGCTGGCGCCACGGTTCATGCCCGATCGGGACCACTTCGCCATCCATGGGAGACCCACCCACAGGGCACGATCGATGCCGTAGTGGTCAAAGCCTGCAATCCCGTTGAACATCACAACGTCGCTCGAGGTCCATGCTCCGAGGCTCTCGCCAAACACCAACACCTTCGGTCGATTCTCAAGGGGAATACCCGAAAGGCGTTGCCTCACTCCCCACAGCAGCAGCCGGAACTGGGATCGACCAAGGGCAACCTTCTGCACGCTGAGGAACGACGGGAACTTGCCGTATTGGATACACACCGAGGCAATGTCACCGCGTGCGAATAGCTCTGCGGATTCGATCGTTGTCTGGTCGATCCATCCGGTCCCCGTTGGAGACATGAGGAGGATGTATTTGCGATCGAACGCGCCGGTGCGTTCCATCTCGTCGAGCGCCATCTCCGCACGACCCGTCGGATACATCGGCTCCGAGTTGTATCCGATGAAGACTCGAATCGGATGCTTGGCATTGCCCTCACCCATCGTGTTGTCGATGTACTCCGGAGTCAGTACATCGGTTACGAAGCGTCGACCCTGCTGGCCGAGATCGGCAAACGGCGAAACGCTGTCCGGTCCACCCGACACGTAGTTGATGGCCGGCGGATGCGCATAACCGGGTTCGATCTTCTCGTTTGCTCGACCGATGTACCCGACACCGCTGTTGTAGAGCATGACCAGGGCACCCGTCCACATCGCAGCATTGACGGCGCCACCAAGCCTGCGTCGCAGGAACGTATCCCCAAAGAACGCCATCCACCCGGATCGAGTTGCCATGAATGCCCTGGTACCCAACGCCCCAATACCGACGACTGCATAGCCCGTTGCTACGCCCGGGATGAGCTTGTTCGGCTGAGGAATCGGCCAGCGCTCCACCTCGGCCTCACGCTGATCCAATCGGTTCTTTGACCACAACATGATGCCAGCCATGGCTGCTGCGCTCGTCAATACGGGTCGGGTCAGCGATGAGGACGGGTATCGGTTTTGTGTGGCTCGGCCGATGTCGTAGAGCGCACCACCGACCGAACCTGTTCTGAGGAGCTTCCCGGAGGTCCTCATGCCTGCGCGGGTCAGCGACTCGCCCTCGCGGTGCGGCAACCCGGCAAAGGATTGACCAACGAATCCGGTGAAACCTCGCATCAGGAGCCGGTGCGACAGCGGATCACCGTCGTTGACGATCGACGTCGTGGCTTTCTCGACGACCGCCATGGTGCTTCGGGCCGCGAGCACGGACATCCCGGCAAGCACACCTTGGTGAAGGGAGGTGTGCGGCATGAGCGATGGGCCAAACGATTCGAGAAACGCCACCGTCTCAAGCGGGGCAGCCGGTGATCCGATGACGGGGTTTACCCACTGCGCCGAACGGCGGACCGCAGCAGCGATGCTGACGCCTTTCATCGTCGCAGACACCTTGGTACGAATGCTGATGGGAAGCTCCAAACCGATTGCGTGCTTGTGGGACGACTCTAGTTCAACAGTGGGCCAGCACTATGCGGATTCAGGAAGAGGGTCGGCACCGGGAGCACCGTGGCATCGTTTGTACTTCTTGCCACTGCCGCACGGGCATGCGTCGTTTCGGCCAATCTTGTCGCCTGAGCGCTGAACCTGTCTCCGGGTCGTTCCGTCCGACTTCGCACTCGATGTCACGACACCGCTCGCCGTCGGCTGCGGTGCCGCTGCGGCGACTTCAACGTGGAACATGTATCGGATCGAGTCCGCCTTGGTCGAAGCGACGAGCTCCTCGAACAACAAGAAGCCCTCTCGCTGGTATTCGACGAGCGGGTCACGCTGTCCCATGGCCCTCAAGCCGATACCTGATCTGAGGTAGTCCATCTCGGCGAGATGCTCGCGCCACTTGTTGTCAATGACGGACAGCACCACTGAGCGCTCCAGTTGGCGCATCACTGCGGGTGTGAGTTCGTTCTCGCGTTTGGCGTACGCCTCGGCCGCTTCCTCGACGAACATGTCGATGAGTTCCGCCTGATGGAGATCCTGAGGGTTGTCGAACGAGGAACGCGAGATCGCGGTGTCGTACACGATGGTCATCCGGGTGACCAGTTCGTCCCAATCCCAGTCAAAGGCGTCAACGTTCTCGGTGACCTCGACGACGATGTCCTCGATCACCTCGTCTCGCCATCCCGCGAGAAGCTCGTCGGTGTTCTCTCCGTGCAGAATCTGGTTGCGCCATTTGTAGACGATCTCACGCTGGGTGTTCATGACCTCGTCGTACTTGAGAACGTTCTTCCGGATCTCGAAGTTCTGGCCCTCAACCTGGGTCTGGGCTCGTTCGATGGACTTGGAGACCATCTTTGCCTCAATGGGCACGTCCGGTGGAATCTTGAGCCGGGCCATGATCGATGCGACCCGCTCGTTTGCGAACCGACGCATGAGGTCGTCCTCAAGCGACAGGTAGAAGCGGCTTTCCCCGGGGTCTCCTTGGCGACCCGAACGACCTCGAAGCTGATTGTCGATGCGGCGTGAGTCGTGGCGTTCCGTTCCCAGAACATACAGCCCGCCGGCGTCGAGAACCTTCTGCCGGTCCTTGTCCGTCTGGGTCGCAAACTCCGCGGTTGCTGCCTCGAGCTGCTTCGTGTATGTGGGTTCGGTCTCCTCGACGCCCCTCTTGCGGAGGGCCGCCTTTGCCAGCTCTTCCGGGTTTCCTCCGAGTGCAATGTCAACACCACGCCCAGCCATATTGGTGGCGACGGTGATCGCTCCCGGCATGCCTGCCTGGGCGATGATGTGTGCCTCACGTTCGTGCTGCTTTGCGTTGAGCACCTCAAAGGGGATACCGTGGCGTTTCAGGGTTGCAGCGAGACGTTCTGACTTCTCGATGGACACGGTACCGACAAGAATCGGCTGACCGTGCTCGTGTCGCTCAATGATGTCGGCGGCCACCGCGTTGAACTTGTTGTCCTCGTCGATGTAGACGAGATCCGGCTGGTCGATGCGAGCGATCGGCTTGTTGGTCGGGATGACGACGACTTCGAGTCCATAGATCTCGATGAACTCGCCCTCCTCCGTGAAGGCAGTTCCGGTCATACCTGCGAGCTTCTCGTACATGCGGAAGTAGTTCTGGAGGGTGATCGTGGCGAGCGTCTGGTTCTCTTCCTTGATCGGAACAGACTCTTTCGCCTCAATGGCCTGGTGCAGACCCTCGGAGTACCGGCGCCCCTCGAGGACACGGCCCGTGAATTCATCAACGATCATCACCTGGCCGCCACGAATCAGATAGTCGACGTCCCGTTGGTACAGCGTCTTGGCCTTGAGCGCGACATCAAGGTGATGGATGAAGTCGACATTGGCGTGGTCGTACAGGTTTTCGACGTTCATCATCTGCTCGACCCGTGTCACACCAGCTTCGGTCGTGACCACCTGCCGCTTCTTCTCGTCGACCTCGTAATGCTCGTCTTCTCTCAAGCGGGCGGCGATGCGCGCAAACTCCTGATACCACTTGCCGGTTTCCCCGACGCGGCCCGAGATGATCAGCGGTGTTCGTGCCTCATCGATGAGTATCGAGTCGACTTCGTCAACGATGGCAAACGCATGGCCACGCTGCACCATGTGTTCCGGGTTCATCGTCATGTTGTCGCGCAGATAGTCGAAACCGAACTCGTTGTTTGTTCCGTAGGTGATGTCGGCCGCGTATCCGGGTCGACGTTCTTCTGGGGTCATCCAAGCCTGGATGAGGCCGACTTCGAGGCCGAGGAAACGGTGGATGTTTCCCATCCATGCAGCGTCACGACTGGCGAGGTAGTCGTTGACCGTGACGAGGTGGACGCCCCTGCCTGAGAGACCGTTGAGGTATGCCGGCATTGTCGAAACGAGGGTCTTTCCTTCACCCGTCTTCTGCTCTGCGATCATGCCGCGGTGGAGGGTTCCGGCGCCGATGATCTGAACGTCGTAGTGGCGTTGGCCAAGAACTCGCTTCGCCGCTTCACGTACCGTTGCGTACGCTTCGGCTTCGATGTCGTCGAGCGTCTCACCGGCCGCAAGCCGTTCGCGGAACCAATCCGTACGGGCACGAAGATCTTCGTCGGAAAGAACCTCGACTTCGGCTTCCAGCGCGTTCACATCCTCGACGAGCCGTTCGAGTTCTCTGAGGCGTTTGCCCTCCCCCATTCGGAGAGCTTTGGTGAATATCGACATCGTTGTGAAGTGTACGGGGAATGCTCTGTTGGTGGAAGAAAGTCAGAACGAGCTTTCAGCTTTCAGCTTTCGGCTTTCAGCTTCAGTTATCTTGGCCAACAGTCTCTGAGCGACGATGCGAATGAACATGACGATCAGCGAAACACCAATACCGGCCGGGCAGATGCTGTGAGCTGTGAGCTGCGAGCTGTGAGCTATCGGAGAACGATCAGGTTCTCGCGTACGGCGTAGAGGACGGCCTCGTTGCGGGAGTGGAGCCCAAGCTTGTCGAGAATGTTCCGGATGTGGTTCTTGACGGTGTTCTCGGAGATGAAGAGCAGATCACCGATCTGTCTCGATGTCTTGCCCTCGGAGACCATCTCGAGCACCTCGATCTCACGACCGGTCAGCGTGGGCTTCCGGGCGCCGACCATATCGTGGTGGAGAACGAGTTGGCGCAACACGTCAAAAAGCTTGCCTGCCATGACCGGGGACACAGCTGCACCGCCTTTTGCGACCTGATCGATCGAAAGGACGAGCTGATCGAACGGCATGTCTTTGACGATGTAGCCCCGGGCTCCGAGTCTCACGGCTTCCACGCGATCTTCCTCGGATTCGGAACCCGTGAGGAGCACGATGGCGGCGTCGGGCGCAACGGCTTGGATCTTTGCGAGGGCATCGATGCCCGAGATCCCTGGCATGAGTACG
>QQUL01000359.1 GCA_008501565.1 Armatimonadota bacterium | reverse complement strand
GCACGGTTGAGGAGATCATCGATCATACGACCAGTCGTGTTCTCGATCTCTTCGGGATTGAGAACGATCTTGTGAAGCGGTGGGGCGGCGGCTGACCCCGGTCGTAGCGTTCGCTGCCCCACCAATGTCAGCTCCTCCCAACGCTCCTGATCGGCCGCGGATGCGCGTTTGTGACGCGTTTTGATTCTGTTTGACGCCGCAGGATGTGCGCGTTACGGTTCTGTATCAAGAAATAGGTTCTATGACGCGAACTGCTCAGGTTTTGTGGGCCATATGCATCACGGATAGCCCGATTCGTGCACGATTGGGGGCTGGTATGAGATTGTGCGTTCGATTCTGCGTCGAAACCGCCGACCAATATGGCCATCGACCAGAAATTTTTCGAAGGCTGGTTGTGACGTGACCGCCGACTCGAGGTTCATCCTCAAGTTCGAAGATTGTCACGATGATTGCGTTGCGCTGGTCGGAGGAAAGAGCACCGGCCTGGGGAGCATGATTCGTGCGGGGGTGCCTGTTCCACCCGGATTCTCTGTCACAACACACGCGTACCGCGCCATGCTCGGCGACGGCGGACTTGAACGAGAGATCGCAGAAATCCTCGAGGGGGCTGACTCTGACGACGTTGACGGGCTTGATGCGATCAGCGAGAAGATCGGGTCGAGGATCATCGACAGACCCATGCCGCCCGAGGTCGAAACGGCGATACGCGCGGGATACAAGGATCTCGTTTCATTGTGTTCGGGTCGGCATGAATCGGGTACGGGGGACTACGACCTTCCCGTCGCTGTGCGCTCAAGCGCCACGGCGGAGGATCTTCCCAACGCAAGCTTTGCCGGTCAACAGGACACTTTCTTGTGGGTCGTCGGAATCGAGGATGTCCTGACGCACGTAAAGCGCTGCTGGGCGAGCCTGTACACGGCAAGGGCGATTGCCTATCGCATGGAGCGGGGATACGCCCACGAGAAGGTCTACATGAGCGTGTGCATCCAGAAGATGGTCAACGCCCGCTCTGCTGGCGTGATGTTCACGCTCAATCCGATCAACGGCGACCGCTCGAAGGTCGCCATCGACGCAAGCTGGGGACTCGGAGAATCCGTTGCCTCTGGCGAGGTCACTCCTGACAACTATCTCGTCGACAAGATCGCCATGAAGATCGCACGTAAGACGGTGTCATCAAAAGCGATCGAGTATCGGGCGATTCCGAGCGAGCGACGAGTCGCCCTCATCGAGATAACCGATGAGCGACGCGAGGCTCCGTGTCTTTCGGACGACGAGATCCTCGTGCTCAGCCGATTGGCGCGCAATGTCGAGGCACACCACCAACGCCCACAGGATCTTGAGTGGGCGATCGACGCCGATCTCGAGCCACCCAACAACGTCTTGCTCCTCCAGAGTCGACCCGAAACGGTCTGGAGCGACCAGGACAGAACACAGGTTTCAGAGGCGAGCAACTCAACGATGGATTACATCGTTGCGAATCTCCTCACCGGCGTGAGGTTGCGGCCCGGCGATCCGGAGTCCGCGGAAAGGGGCGGTGTCCGCTGACGGGATGAATGCAGGCCCGCGCCGGGATCGGGGCAAAGACAATGTAGGTGAACGACTGCCAGACGGGGAGGAACAAGCATGACCGACACACGATTCCCAAACCCATTCGACGTACCCACACCGGAGGGTTGTGAGGGTTGGGAGGATCTCTATCCGTACTACTACCTGTTCAGCGAAGAGCGCAGAGAGCTCGAAGAGTCCAAGTTCTGGTTCTTCGACGGTATGCACCATCCCGAGGTTCTCTACCCCTTCGACACGATCACGTCCGAGAGCTGGTGGGTTGCACTCGGCGAGATGAACAGCAGGGTCTACATCGTCCCGCCCGCCCTCGGTATCGACCATCGGGTGCTCAACGGTCGGCTCTACATCAGTGCGAACGCCATCACGGACGAAGCGGTGGTTGGCGCCCGCGTGGCCCATTTCATGGAGCGAGCCGGCTACTACTACGAGCACTGGGACGAGCTCTACGCAAAATGGCAGGACAAGGCGCGCGAAACGATCGAGGAACTCAAGGCCGTCGAGATCAAGCCTCTCCCCGAGATGGAAGATATCGAAGTCGTTCACTCGGGTCGTGGACTCACATCTGCGTACGATCTCTTGGTCGCGTACAACCGCGTCGTGGAGAACATGCACAAGATCTGGCATCTCCACTTCGAGTTCCTGAACCTCGGGTATGCCGCGTATCTGACGTACTTCGGGTTCTGCAAGCAGCTCTTTCCTGACATCCCCGACCAGGTTGTGGCCCAGATGGTCGCAGGCATCGACGTGCTCCTGTTCCGCCCCGACGCAGAGCTGAAGAAGCTTGCGAAGAAGGCCGTGGAGTTGGGTGTTGGGGATGCCATCAGGGATGAACCCGATCCGGACGCAGTGATCAGCGTTCTCGAACAGTCGGACGCCGGTCAGCGTTGGATCGCTGAGCTCGAGAAAGCCAAGGATCCTTGGTTCTACTTCTCGACCGGTTCGGGCTTCTACCACCATCACAAGACGTGGATCAACGACCAAACATTCCCGTTCTCCGGAATCGCGGACTACATCCGAAAGATCGAGGCAGGCGAGAGCATCGAGCGTCCCCTGGACGATGTCATTGCCGAGCGGGATCGGCTCTCCACAGAGTACGCATCACTCCTCGACGGTGACGATCTCAAGAACTTCAACGAGCAACTCGGACTTGCACGCACGGTGTTCCCCTTCATCGAGGATCACAACTTCTATGTCGAGCATTGGCATCACGCTGTGTTCTGGAACAAGATGCGCGAGTTCGGGCAGATCTTCGTCGACGCGGGGTTCTTTGAAGAAGTCGATGACATGTTCTACCTCCATCGCTTCGAGGTCGAGGCGGCGCTGTACGACCTGATTGCATCCTGGGGTGTCGGCACGGCGGCGAGGGGCCCCGGCTACTGGCCGAAGGAAGTCGCCAGGCGCAAGGTGTTGTTTGCGAAGCTTGCCGAATGGCAGCCGCTCCCGGCGCTCGGCGAGCCGCCCGAGGTCGTCACGGAACCCTTCACCATCATGCTGTGGGGTATCACCACCGATTCGATCCAGAACTGGCTCGGCATCGATGCAGCCGAGGGCGCTGACTACGACCTGTCCGGCTTTGCCGGATCGCCGGGCACCGTCGAGGGTGTTGCGCGGGTGATCCTGAATGCCGATGAACTCAGCGACGTGCAGGAAGGGGAGATTCTCGTCTGTCCCATCACGAATCCGAGTTGGGGACCGGTCTTCTCAAAGATCGCTGCAGCTGTCACCGATATCGGCGGGATGATGTCCCACGCGTCGATCGTGTGTCGTGAGTACGGCGTCCCTGCCGTTGTCGGGACGGGCTTTGCGACCCAGCGAATCAAGACCGGGCAACGGCTGCTCGTCAACGGTGCTGAAGGAACCGTGAAGATCCTTGAGTGAGCCCTTGGCACAGCTTTCCGGATCTTTTCGTTTGACGTCGTGGTGATGACAAGCTACGGTTCTGTAACGAGAACAAGGTTCTATGATGCGAACTCATCATACCGACTGGCCAATCTGCACCACGTGCTGCCCTCGGCAACGAGGGCAGCACCCGTGGTAGCACCGGTGTCCGCTGTCGAGCGAGGGATACAGATTCTCCGTGCCTTCGAACTGGAGGACGAGTACAGCCTCACCGAGTTGGTGTCGCTGCTGTCGTTGAACAAGAGCACGGCATTCGGAATACTCCAGACCCTGACGGAACACCGGTTTCTGACCCGCGACGAGCACACCCTGCGGTATCGGCTGGGTCCCGCCCTGATACGCCTTGGCTATCTCGCTCGTGATCAGACGGACGTGCGGCGCATTGCAGCGCCCTACATGGACACGCTGGCAAAAGAGCTGCGCAAGTCGGTGCTGTTGGGAACATTCCATCAGGATCAGCTCACCGTGATCGACAAGGTCGACCCTGTGGGAAGTCTCCATGTGTCGGCTGCCATCGGCCAACAGATCCCGTTTTCTGCCGGATCGTTCGGGCGGGCGTTTCTTGCGTGGCTGCCCGAGGAGCGTGTCGATGAGCTCATCGCAACCCATGGTCTTGAATCGTTCACGCCGGATTCGATAACCGATCCCACCGAATACAAGGCGCAGTTGGCGCTCGTGCGCGAGCGCGGGTACGCCGTCGACGACACGGAGGAGTACCTACTTGGTGTCCGGGCCGTTTCGGTTCCGTTGATGAATCTCGACGGTGTCGTTGCAGCGCTCACCGTTGTCGGGTTCACATCACGCAGCGGCGATCAACCAGGAGAACAAGCGATCAAGGCAGCAACGGCTGCCGCCCAAGCGATCTCGGCCCAATTGGGGGCCGAGGCATTCGAGCCAGGAGAAGCGGAGGCCAAGACCAGATGATCCCACCCATACAACCAGCGGCAGGTGCCGCACATCGATATCACAAGGAGACAAACCATGCCATTTGACGATCTACGTTCCTACATAGAGAGACTTGACGAGGAGGGACAGCTCCACGAAGTCGATCGCGAGGTTGACTGGAACCTTGAGCTGAGCCACGTCGCCAAACTGAACGAGGAACGCCAGGGTGGCGGCATGGCGTTGCTGTTCAACAACGTCAAGGACTACCCGGGCAAGCGCGTGTTCACGAGCGCCATGACGGCGAGGGAACGGCTGGCAATCGCACTCGACATGGACCAGGACACGAGCCTGATGAACCTGTCCCAGGAGTGGGTCGACCGTATTCACGGGAATCTGGTGCCGCCAAAGGTGCTTGATACAGGTCCGACGAAGGAGAACATCCTTCTGGGGGACGACGCCGACATTCTCAAGATCCCATCACCGTGGTTCTATCCCGGAGACGGTGGTCGCTATTTCGGAACCGCTGGCTACCTCATCACGAGAAATCTCAAGACGGGGCGTCTGAACCTCGGCACCTACCGTGCCATGGTCGGCGAAAGCCAGGAACTGTGCATCTACATGATCAAGGCCAAGGACGGCGAGATCGATTTCCGCGACTATCAGGAAGCCGGGATTCCGATGCCGGTCGCCTACGTCTCGGGTGCCGATCCAACGCTGTTCTTGTGCGGGAGCACCTTGTTCGGTCTGGAAGAAAGCGAATACGACGTCGCCGGTGCACTCCGTGGCGCACCCGTCGAGGTTGTCAAAGCCGAAACCTCTGATCTGTTGGTGCCAGCGAGCGCCGAGTGGGTCGTCGAGGGCGAGATCGTTCCCGGTGAGACCCGATCCGAGGGTCCGTTCGGTGAGTACACCGGTCACTACTCGGGCAAGGGCGACGAGGAGCAGTACTTCATCCGTGTGAAGGCGATCACCCACCGCAACGACCCGATTCTGTGGTCCACGACGGTTGGACGACCGACCACCGATACGCACATGGTCATGAGCGTCAACCGGACAGCATCGCTGTGGAACGACCTCCGCCGCATGCAGATCCCCGGTATCACCGGTGTCTACGGGCCGCCAGCTTCGGCTGGTCGGATGCTCGCCATCATCTCGATGAAGCCGATGTACCACGGCCATTCGACCCAGGTCGGGCTCGGAGCGTTTGCGTCCACGACGGGCAACTACGGTCTCAAGACCGTCATTCTCGTCGACGACGACATCGACATCGAGAACATGGATCAGGTCATGTACGCCCTGAGCTTCAAGTATCAGCCGGAATTCGGCACCCAGATACTGAGACGGGGTCGGTCGACACCGCTGGATCCATCTCTCCCTCGTTCGGATCGGTTCATGACGTCACGGGTCATCATCGACTGCACGACTCCGTATGAGTGGGGTGATGAGGATCGGCCCGCGAGGATCTTCCTCGACGACGACATGGCAGCGCACGTCAAGGAGAACTGGAGCGAGTACTTCGGATGAGCCAACAGTCCAAGGACCGGGGAGCCCCCGTAGTGAACCGGCCCATTGAAGGCATCATCTTCGACATAGACGGCACTGTTGCGAGAGGGCGCCAGGTTCTCCCTGGCGCCCTCGATACGCTCGCTGAACTGCGAAATCGCGGCGTACGGTTCGCCTTCTTCACGAATGACAATTCCAAGACGATCGGAACCTGGGTCGAGCGACTCGGGGACATGGGCATCGACGCAAAGCCCGACGAGGTGGTGACCGCGGCTCTTGTCGCAGCGGAAGTGATGGTGGAGTTGCACCCCGCCAGTCGGATCCTCGGTGTCGGCGATGCCGGCCTCATTGAAGCGTTGGAGGCAAGGAACCTCGATCTTGTGGGTTTCAGCGACCTGGACGGCAACGACTCCGCCGATCATGTCGATGCGGTCATGATGGGGCGGGATTCGTATTTTGATGCCAAACGGCTCGCCGTGGTCTGTCAGGTCATATGGAAAGGCGCCGAGTTCTTTGCGACCAACTACGACCCGAGGCTGCCCATCGCCGGCGGATTCATGCCGGGGACAGGGGCGATGGTGAAGGCGGTCGCCTACGCAACCGGTTGCGAGCCGGTGGTCACCGGGAAGCCATCGCCATGGTCGGGACGGATGGCCATGCGACTGCTGGGCGTTGCTCCCGAGAATGGATTGGTGGTCGGGGACCAGATCGCAACCGACATCGCCATGGGGCGGAACGCCGGTATGCATACCGTTCTTGTTCTGACCGGTACCGACGATACCGAAGCCGCCGAGAACGCCTCACCACAGGAGCGACCGG
>QQUL01000060.1 GCA_008501565.1 Armatimonadota bacterium | reverse complement strand
ATCCTCGCCGCCATCCCCGGTGTTCTGGCCGCACTCATCACCGGTTCGACTCGTTGGCCGGAACTTGAGAATTGGTGGTTTGCTCTGATTGTCGTGGTGATCTATCTCGTCGTCGTCCAACTTCAGGCAAACATCATCGCCCCCAGGGTCATGGGGACCGCGGTCCAACTTCGGCCGGCAGTCATCCTCATTGGTCTCCTTGTCGGCTTCCAGGTCGGTGGCCTACTCGGGTCGCTGTTGGCGGTTCCGATCATCGCGTCGATCAGGGATGTGGGTGTCTACATCTGGAAGAAGCTGACGGACCGGGATCCCTTCGCTGACGAAAAACCGATCCCTATGCCCATCGATCCTTGACGGAGAGCATTCCGATCGCCTGCTGCGCTGAAAGCTGTGAGCTTCGTCCTCAATCGTCGTCGGCGTACGACGCTGCCTGCTCAGTGATTGCCTCAACGACATCGGCGTTCGCCAGCGTGGTGACGTCGCCAAGTGCCCGCTTGTCCGAGATGTCGCGCAGCAGCCGCCGCATGATCTTCCCCGATCTCGTCTTGGGAAGATCAGGTGTGAAGATGATCGTCTTCGGGCGTGCGATGGCGCCGATCTTTTCGGCCACGTGACCCTTCAGCTCCACAAGGAGTTCGTCCGATTCGTCAAACCCGCCTCGTAGCGTCACAAACGCCGCGATTGCCTGACCGGACAGGTCGTCGGTTGCCCCGATGACGGCCGCTTCTGCCACGGCAGGGTGAGAGACCAGCGCCGACTCGATTTCCATTGTCGAGATCCGGTGTCCGGACACGTTCATGACGTCATCGACACGCCCGAGGACCCACAGGTATCCGTCCTCGTCGATCTTTGCCCCGTCGCCGGGGAAGTAGACACCGGGGTACTCCGACCAGTACGTGTCGATGTACCGCTGATCATCCCCGAATATCGATCGAAGCATCGCTGGCCACGGTTTCGTGATCGTCAGGAAGCCTCCGTTTCCCAGCGGGACTGAGTTGCCACCGCCATCCACGACATCAGCCGAGATTCCCGGGATCGCTTTCGTAGCCGAACCGGGCTTTGTTGCCGTGACCCCGGGCAGTGGACTGATCATGATCCCGCCGGTCTCGGTCTGCCACCACGTGTCGACGATCGGGCAACGTTCGGCGCCGATGTAGGTGTGGTACCACATCCAGGCCTCGGGATTGATCGGTTCACCGACCGTGCCAAGGAGCCGCAGGGACGACAGATCATGGCGCTCTGGGTACTGAGATCCCCACTTCATGAATGCCCGAATCGCAGTGGGTGCCGTGTAGAGGATCGTGACACCGTATTCGGCGATGATGGACCACAGGCGGTCCTTGTCCGGGAAGTCGGGCGTCCCCTCATACATCACACTCGTGGTGTGGTTGGTGAGCGGTCCGTACACGATGTAGGAGTGCCCGGTCACCCACCCGACATCCGCAGCGCACCAGTACACGTCGCTTTCGGGCTTGAGATCGAACACTTGGGCATGGGTCGTGGCCACACCGGTGAGGTATCCGGCCGTCGTGTGCATGATGCCCTTCGGTTTTGCGGTGGTCCCGGACGTGTACAGCAGATACAGCAGATCCTCGGCGTTCATGACTTCAGGCTCGGCATCGGTTGATTGGCCCTCGACCAGGTCGTGCCACCAGATGTCTCTCCCTTCCTTCATGTCGACCCCGTGGTCCGTTCGCTTCACCACGACACAGTGTTCGAGCGACGCTGCTCTGGCCATTGCATCGTCGCAGTTGTCCTTGAGCGGGACGACCGTGCCGCGTCGCCAAGCACCGTCACAGGTGATGAGTAGCTTCGCCTGGGCATCGTCGACACGGTCGACGATGGCGTCTGCTGAAAAGCCACCGAAGACGACAGAGTGCGGAGCACCGATCCGGGCACATGCAAGCATCGCGATCGGAAGTTCAGGCACCATCCCCATGTAGATGGCTACCTGGTCGCCCTTTCCGACTCCGAGCGATCGCAACCCGTTTGCGAACCGGTTGACCTCATCAGAAAGCTGTTGATAGGTAATCGTTCGCGTGTCCCCTGGCTCACCAACCCAGTGGTAGGCCACCTTGTCTCCACCCGTTGCGAGATGGCGGTCAAGGCAGTTGTACGACACATTGAGCTCACCGTCCGCGAACCACGTGTAGAAAGGCGCGTTTGATTCATCAAGTGTCTCTGTCGGTTCCTTGAACCAAGTGAGGCGTTCTTTCGCCTGCCGCGTCCAATACGCAACGTAGTCAGCGTCGGCCTCGTCGTAGTCGGCCTGGGTCGCCACGGCGGCTGCGGCAAACGACGCGCTCGGTGGAAAAAGGCGGTTCTCGTGAAGAAGGTTTTCGATTCCGGTGTCTGCCATGGGTCCTCCCCGATCTCGCTGACCACCATTGTGACACGATCCCGGACGACGATGTTGGCGGGGGACATCCCTGAGTTTCACATAGGGGTCTCGGGGGACTGAGGGGTGGATACCCGATGGAAAGCTCCCGTCTCCTTGCGGATGATCGCTCCTGATGGATCAACCAGGCGCACCCAGCGCCACCGTATCAGGAGGATGGACATGAAGAACTCACGGCTCTACGGAGCATTCGATGTGATGGGAAGGCGTATTGGTCTCGTGGCGGTCGCGGCACTCGTGTTGGTGATGGCCCTTGGGATCGTCGGTCCCATGGTGGCCAACACAGATGACGCGAACTTCGATCCCGAGGGTGAGGTCTTCACAACCCTCGAGGTTGCAGATCAGACGCTTCGATCGGACACGACGATCACGTCGGAGATGTTTCTGATTGAGGCATCCGAGCAGGGAGCGAATGTTCTCACACCCGAGGCCTTCCGGGAATGGAAGACTCTCTCGAACCGTGTCCGGACCAATCCCGAGAACACTCGCCACCTCGTTCCGGTCTACGACATCGACGCGGGTTCATCGTTGCCATCGCTGTATTCGATCGTTGATGCCGTTGACCTGGCCCTCGGTGACACCGGGATCTCGGGTGCTACCGACGCTGAGATCATCCAGGCAATCGATTCCGTCCTTTCCGATGGATCGGGAACCGAGCACCTGCGATACACCCTTTCCGAGGGCACAAAGGCTCCAACTGCCGGATTGGACTCATGGACGTCTCCCGCCTTCACGGCGAGTATCACTTTTGACGAGGGCGGTTTTGATGGCAGGTCGGATGCCGAGAAGTGGCTCCGAACCGTCCAGGAGGACCTCCGTGCCGGTGCTGTCCACACGAGCGCCATCGGAGTAGCAATCGACGCCGACCTGGCGTTTGAGGAGGCTGCCGCCCAGTCTGCTCCCTTCATCTTTCTCGCCGTCGGTCTGATCATCCTGTTGGTCGCCGTCGTGCACCGCTCGTACTGGTCGGCCGCGGTAGTCGGTGTCGGACTTGCGGGAACGACCCTTGCCTATTACGGCACGGCTGCGCTCTTGGGCCTCAAGATGGGTTCCTTGCTGCTCGCTTTCATCGTGCCCATTGCCATGATCTCGTTCGGAGTGGACTTCTACATTCACGGTGTCGGCCGTGTCCGCGAGATGCAGGTCGATGGTGCCATGAGCGTGAGGCGTGCCTATCCCGCTGGCATGACCGCGGTGTTCACCGCAATGCTCCTTGCCCTCAGTTCGTCGGTCGCAGCGTTCATGGCGAATGCTGCGTCAGGTATCGAAGCCATCATCCAGTTCGGCATTGGTGCCGCCATCTCGCTCGCTTGGGCGTTTCTCTTGCTTGGCCTGATCGCTCCGCGGATCACGGTTGGATTGGAAGATCGTGTGGGCCCTAACCCGGCGAAGCGGTTCTCGAAGCCGTTCTACGCTCTCGGAGCTTTCCTGATGGCGGTTGTCGGTGGTCTGATGGTGGCTCTCGGCGCGGTCATGCCGACCATCGGAGTCGCTGCATTGGCCATCTTCCTCGCACTATTTGTTGCCGCGCCGGTGGCAGTGACGAGACGCCGGAACCGTCGCGCTGCATTCGCCGGGCGAAGGATGGCGCGTCCCCACACGGGATCAGCCCACGGGCTGCGGCCAGTTGGAACCATGGTCGGATTCCTCGCCCGGTGGAAGGCGGTGACCATCCCGATTGTGATTGTCATTGCGGTCCTCGGCTTGGCTCGCGCATCGCAGGTCGAGTCTGGATTCGAAATCAAGGACTTCATCTCTTCCGATACGGACTTCGCGCAGTCCATCGAGAAGGTGACCGGTCACTTCCCGTCAACAGGGGAGGGTTCCTCGTTCATCTACATCAATGGAGATCTGACGAACCCGGCAACCCTGGAGGCTATCAGCGAGATCAGGAACCAGCTGAGTAGTACGGAGGCCCAGTTCGGTGTGAACGCCGACGGGGAGCTCCTTGTACGCCACCACGCGGCCGATGCGGTGCGGATGACGATGGCATCGCCCCAGGTTGCCCGTGAGCTCGGTCTTGTCGACGCCGACGGCAACGGACTGCCGGACACAGCCCAAGGCATCGCCACGGTGTACGAGTACATCTGGGCCAACGGCGTTCCAACGGTCGATGGAGGCGTTGCCATCGAGGCGATCGACGTCCCCGCGATCGTGGCTCCGACCGACAACGGACAGGCCACGGCTTTTGTCATCCAGGTAGGCAGCTACACCGACGGGGCAATCATCGTCCCAGTAAGCACCGCCCTGGAGGATGCTGCGGCAACTCTGGCGGCATCCACCGGCGTGTCAGCAGTCGTCTCGGGAGATGTGATCGCAGAGTTCATGGGAATGGAAGCCTTCACCCGGTCGATGCTTGTATCGCTGCCACTCGCAGCCTTGCTGACCTTCCTGATTGCGTCAGTCATGCTGCGCTCCGTTCGGTATGCGCTCGTTTCGGTGATCCCGATCGGACTGGTTGTGACCGGGGTGTACGCGTTCATGGCCTCGACCGGCTACACCGTCAATGTCGTCACCGCCACCATTGCGGCCATTGCAGTGGGCGTGGGCATTGACTTTTCGACACATTTCGCCGTTCGGTTCCGCGAAGAGCTTGCGGTCGACGGAAGCAGACTCGATGCAGTGCGTCGGGCAGGGACGGGGACCGGTGGGGCACTCGTCCTTTCCGCCTTGACGTCCGTACTGGGATTCACGGTCATGGCGATCGCCCCCACCCCCATCTTCGCCACCTTCGGGCTACTCACCGCAGTGATGATCGTCCTGTCGCTTGCCGTTGCACTTCTCGTGCTCCCGAGCCTTCTGGTTCTCGCAACGAAGGACCATGCACCCGAAGCGGTGGTCGAACCGACTCCTGAGCCTGCTCTGATTGGCTGAGCAGTCCGACCTACTCAGCAGCGCCACCACAACGTGTCGGTGGCGCTGCTGTTTCGCGTATCGAACTCGACGCCGGTTTCCGATGGGGCGGTCCTGCGCTGTCTGGTAGTGTCAAGGGACAACAAAGGAGATCAGGGAAACATGTGTTGTTTGGCAGGCGTCATGGCGCTGATCGGCCCCCGCGTGGCCGCATTCCTGTGGTGGATCTTTGATCGCGACCGTTGGGCGTTTGCGTTTGACAGCTTCTGGGTCGGATTCATCGGCTTTCTCTTCGTCCCATGGCTGACCCTTGCGTGGGTCCTCGTCGCACCCGGCGGTGTCCGCGGATTCGACTATGTGGTCATAGGCCTGGCCGTGATCTTCGACCTGATGTCATACACGGGTGGCGGCTACAGCGGTCGTCAAAGGTACGCCACCGTCTACGAGGTCAAGTGAACCACCGGTAGGTAATGCGCCCGAAGCGGACGGGCGATATTCCAGTCACGAGGATCCGATGGCTGCGCCTGTTCGCGGTGGCGACAGCTCCACCAGCCGACAGCATTCCCAGGAACTCGCGCCGACGCATCGGCGGTGAGTCGTAGAGTCAGCCTCGATGCTCGACTCTCCTGCCAAGCTGTTTCGTCTTGCCGCCGTGTTGTTTGGCCTGTTTCTCGCGTTGACGGTGTTGGTCATAGCGGATTGGACCCAGAGCCTCGACGACCGTGTGGCCGAAGTGATGCGGACTGCCGAGATGCCGTGGCTGGTGTCCGTGGCCGAGGTGTTCCACTACATCGGGCGAATCCCACTTGTGTTCGTGTTGGTGGTCGCTGGCTTCGCCTTTTTTGTGTTCACGAAGAAACTACGAGCCGGGTTTGTCTGGCTTGGGATCGTCGTGGTCGCGGCGGTTCTTTCGGATCTGACAAAAGTGCTGGTGGGTCGCGATCGGCCTATCGACGCGTTGGTGCAGGAACACTCGTTCTCCTACCCGTCCGGTCACTCGTTGGTGGCCGCGGCCGCGATCGGAATTGGCCTTGCTGTTGTGGCGTCGATCCTGTGGCCAGAACGCAGGCGACTCTTTCTGTGGACTGGCTGGGTGTTTGCGGTCCCCATGGTTCTCAGCCGGATTTATCTCCGGGCTCATTGGCTCACCGACACCCTTGGCGGCCTTCTCTTCGGTTTGGCAGTCGTCACCGCATCGGTCGCACTCTGGGAACGATGGAGGCAGTCGGAACCCACCTGAGTCGCCGATCCTGTTGCCGTCCCGGCGTTTCATCGAGCTCAGATGACGGGGCCGGCAGCCGCACTCATCTTCCATAATTCACCATCCAACCTACGCTTGGATCATGAAGCGACTCGCCTCAGTCCCGCTGATCTTTGCCATGATCCTTGTCGGCTGCACTGGCGGTACCAGCGACGGTGCCACGACAACAGCGTC
>QQUL01000234.1 GCA_008501565.1 Armatimonadota bacterium | reverse complement strand
GTGTTCGCGACAGTGCCGACACCGCTGTCCAGTGGTTCCTCGCTGGTGTCCACGCTGGATGTACGCCGAGACCTGATCAGGGTCGAAGCAGGAACTGATCGCCTCAGGATCGACCTCAATGCCGGTCCATCTCCCATGACCATTGGATCAACGATCGCCGAACTCGCACAGTCCCACGGTTCAACGTTCGAGATCGACACGGACCGATACGCAAATGATGATCAGCAGACCGACGTGCGATGGCATGCCCACGCGTGGCACGACAATGCCCTTTGGGTCAGCGACACCCTTGCAGTACTCAACACAGGTCTTGACGGCGAGTTGTCGGGACCTCATCTGTGGCCACACGGGTTTGACATCGCGACCGAATGGTTCAGCGCCAAGACGGTTGATGCTGAGGGTTCCAACGCCCAGATCGCGGTCGGCTTCTATCCGGCAGGCGACGCCTACTTCTATGCGAACCCGTGGCCCTACGACCA
The DNA here is from genome assembly GCA_008501565.1 of Armatimonadota bacterium. Taxonomy (GTDB): domain Bacteria; phylum Actinomycetota; class Acidimicrobiia; order Spongiisociales; family UBA5794; genus UBA5794. The sequence goes on along the minus strand of QQUL01000234.1, from coordinate 6,223 downwards.
AGCATGGAGCAGTGCAGACCTTCCGCGAGGAGTCACATGGCATCTGGACGGTTGGCAAGGTGCGGTTCTCGCTGCCTCAGACCTCGACGGCACCGATGACCGCGAGCAGATTCTCGAGTTCGCGCGCGCAATCCACCACCTCACGCACAACACACTGAGCCGCTAGCTCCCATCCAGGAGGCACGCAGGGCGACTCCACCGATTAGCGTGACGTGACCCTTGGGAGTTGAGATGCAAAGGCGTGACCGAATCATCAAGAAGATCGTCTCTTGGGCCATCGCCCTGTTGTACCACCGTGTCGAAGTGAGGCAGCGCCCAGGGCTCACCGCAAGCGGTCCGCAACTCGCAAACGGGAGCCATTTCGGCGGGTTCTCCGATCCCCTTGTGCTCGTCTATGCAATGGACCGCGTTCCTCGTTTCATAGGTCGGGACGTCATATGGAAGAACCCCATTGCGAGGGTCATCGTCAACTGGGTCGGGGCCATCCCGGTCCACAAGCCGGAGGATGGCACCGGGAAGTCGTCCAATGACCAGATGTTCGCCTCTACCTACGACGCTCTCGGTGAGGGGGATCTTGTCACGATCTTCCCCGAAGGCATTACGGTTGACGATCCTTCGATTGCAGCCATCAAGACAGGATCCGCCCGGATCGCACTGGGAGCGCGGGCCAACGGCGTTGAGGGAATCCAGATCATCAGTGCAGGGATCCACTACGAGAACAAGGCCGCCCTCCGGTCGGATGTGTTCATCGACATCGGCTGGGAGATCGATCTCGATGCCGAGATCGGCAACTACGTTGAGCCGGGCGAAACAGCGGACGCTTCAAATCGCTCCGCGGTGCGCAAGCTGACTGACGACATGGAGGAGAGGCTCCGCCGTGCGGCCCCAAACTTTGAGGATTGGGCGACCGCTCACAGCCTGTCTTCTGCTGCGGGTGTGGCCTTGCGCGATACCGACACAGGAGGTGCTGAGGTTGGGCACGGTGATCGGGAACGCCTCGCTCGGTTGCTCGACGATGCTGATGAGGATGATCAGGCTGCGGTTGAAGATGCGATGACGACCTACCAGGCCACTCTCGATGCGATGGGGATCGACGACGCGATGTTCGTCTCTGGAATGGGGAAACCGTCGACCTTCTCGTGGTACATCATCAGGACCCTGATCATCGGGATTCTTCTCCTGCCTTTCGCCCTCGTCGGTGCCGTCATCAACTGGATTCCCATGTTGGTGGTCTGGCTGATTGGCCGACTGAAGGTCTCCGATGCCATGATGGCGACGATCAAGCCGTTGGCGAGTCTTCTCATATTCCTATTGACGTGGATTGTGTGGGCATGGTGGGGTTGGAGCCAGAGAGGCGCCGAAGGCCTTGCGATCGTCGTGCTGCTGCTTCCCGTCTACCTGTTTGCGTTGATCGCGTTGACGGAACGTTTCGTGCTTTTCTTCCGTGCGGTTCGTGGCCTGGCCCGATCGCGATCCATCCAAGGGGTGCACCAACAGATGACCCTTCAACGTCGTGCCGTGGTTGAGGCGGTTGCTCAGGCGCTGTGAATCTTGCCGAGGGCGATCCTGTCGGATCGACGAATCTCCGATTCCCGCAGGCGAGCTTCGATCCGGGCCATCTGGTCATCTGTGACCGAGAACCCATACGCCGCTGCCACGAACGAGGCGAGGTCGGCCCGATAGTCGTGACCGGTTGAGAAGAACTGACCGGGTATCACCGTCGCGGCGTTCTTTGTATCGATCAGGCCCTGAAAGAATGCGACGCCCGGAAGCCACCGTTGGTTCGGGTTGGTGCCCCTTCCGCGATCCGGCACCGTGAGCCAATCAGGGATCCTGTACGCATCGTCGAGCGAGAACTTCGTCACCGGATCATTGTCGTGGTTCAAGAAGACGTACGGGGGAGCGTCGTTGTCCTCGAGATAGGACGCGAGGTCCGTCGGGTGATCGAACACCGGTGCCCCCGCTCCGGTGAGCTTCTCAAACAGCGGGGAACCATTCGGCGTACCAACCCAGAGTGCCCGATCGACGATGAGTCCGTCATCCGTCGAGGCTGCCTCGGTGCCAGCCTGGCCGGCGAGCGCTCCGAGACTCTCGCCGTACGCCACAAGTTGGGCGGTCGAACCAGACTCGGCAATGGCGCTCCTGATACCCTTCAACAGCATCGCGTAGAGGTGGCTCGCCTTCTGAACCTTGTTCATCGAGAGCATCGACGGTAGCGAGCCGTATTGAACCGCAACGGTCGCACAGTCTCCTTTTGACATCAACTCTGCTGCTTCCACGGTGATGTAGTTGACATACCCAGTTCCGGCCGGGGACGCTGCAATGATGATCGAACGATCGAGTGCCCCCGTGCGATGTATTTCGTCCAACGCGGCATCAATGAGTGCCTCATCCGAGTTGGCTGAATCAACCCCGACATACACACGGATCGGTGCAGCGATGGGGGTCTCTCCCATGATTTCGACGATGTCGGCTCCCGATACCACATCCGAAACCAGCCGTCGGCCCTGCACCCCGAGCGACTCGTATGGGATCGTCGACTCCGAGCTACCCGATACGTTGGGAGACGCCGGAACCTCTGCAAAGGCGATTTCGGTTGCGCGGTTGCCCGCGGCGATCTTGCCAGTGACACGCCCCAGGGCCATCCTCGTTCCATAGGCGATGGCGCCAACGGTTGCAAGCGAACCGACGATCGATACTCCGGCGCGTGCAACGCTTCTGGGCCGGGTAGCCCGGGCGGGAAGCCAGCCTCCGACGCGAATCCCCGTGGCCAATGCCGCTACAGCAGCGTTTGCGACCAATCCGACTCCAGCGCTGGTCGCGATGTACTTCGCATCCGGTTCATCGGTTCTCGCCGCTATCGCCGCTCCGGTGTCAGCGGCCGTCGTCACTCCCAGGGTGGCAAGTGCACCCGTTCGCGCAAGCGCGGAATCTGTGTCCAGGATCAAGCGTGAGAGAGCAACTGCCGTCAGAACCTCTGATCCGAAGTCGAGCCATCCCGCGGTTGCAGGATCCATCGCCTCGGTCTTGTCGCCGCCGACCGAAAGGGACCGGGCGGTGCGAGATCCGGTCGCGACGACACCCGCGATGCGTAGGAGGGGTGTGGTCGCACGGCGTGGGAGGATCTCGAAGGTGAGCGATGTGGTTGCCCCGGCAAGGAAGCCTGACAGGAACGATCCACCGACGATGAGTCCTTGGTCGATCGCGGTGCGCGGCATCAAGGACGGCTCGTAGGCCTTTGTTGCCATCCGGACCCCGGCGACGGTCCCCGACAATGCGGCTCGAGCCTTGGGACCTGCCATCGTCAGTCGAGCACCGTCGAGAGAACAGAAGAGACGATCGCAATGACCAATCCACCGGCAAGAGTCCATTGCCAGCCGTCGGAGGTGACACCGAGATCCATGCTGTCCGCGAGATAGATCACGCCTGCCATGAGGGCGATGTTGATGACGAGCGTGAACAGACCGAGCGTCACAAATCGAATCGGGATGGAGAGGAATTTCAGTACGGGCTTGATGAACGTGTTCACCACACCAATGATGAGCGCGATGATTGCAAGCGTGAGCCACTCACGGTCCCAATGGAGTCCGTCGAGCACGGTGAATGCGAGCCAGGCTGCTGCTGCGTTGATCGCGAGGCGAATCAGGATCTTCATGCGGTCACCCTAGTGCTGTTGATCATGTGTGGCCTGTCTACTTTTGGTGAGCTATGATGGAACATGAACGGAGGGACTATGCCCCGACCGAACAAACCCATCCAACCCGCTTCCCTCACAGACCCGGTGAGCGCGTCACGGGGTAACACTTGGCGAAAGCATGCTGGACCCGAATTCGCTTCCCAGTATGAGCCGGATGGAACGATCCTTGTCGATCCGATGACGCACGAGACAGTCGCCATCGTTGACCTGAGCGACGTCGAAGCGCCGGTGGTGTCCGTTGGGACGGAACCCCAGTCGCCGGTTTCCGAGATACCTCGGGAAGCACCACTGGTCTGGACATCGCAACGCAGCATTGAAGGCCGCAGCTATTCCCGGCTCGATGTGGTTGTTCCCCAAGAAGTGGACGCCACCCCACCTTCCTGAGTGTTTTTTCAGGCGTTGGGGTCGCCACACACGTCGTCAAGTTGCTCGAGACCGAGTTCCTGGACGGCACGAGCAGGATCCGCGATGACCAGATCGACATGTTCATGGACGAGTGCGATGTTTGGGACCCTTCCCGGTTTGCCATCATCCCGATACTTGAGGTGATACTCGGGCGGGATGAATCTCACCGAAACCAGATTGTCGAGGTCGATCACCGGTTTGAGATCGACGAGCTGGGGGAGGGCTTCGATCGGAATGTCGGTGAGCATCGTGTCCTTGATGACGCTTGCGAGCGACTGAAAATTTCGCAGCACGTTGAGCGGGTCGGTTTGCTCGACCATCGCCTCGATCACGCATCGTTGGCGGTTCATGCGGAAGTAGTCGGAGTCTTGATTTCGGCTCCGTGTATAGGCAAGGGCGAGATGGCCGTCGAACTTGTTGATCCCGGGTTTGATGTCGATGACCTCAGTGTTGACACCGTCTTCACTCGGATACTTGGCGTCGTAGACAGGTTCGGGAACGTAGACCTCGACTCCGCCGAGGGCATCGACGATCTCGACGAAACCGTCAAGGTTCACCATGGCGTAGTAGTGGATCGGGATGCCGAGGAACTCTGATATCACTCCTTTGACAGCGTTGACCGACGGGTTGGGATCTGGCCCGGGGAAGGCATCCGGGTACTGCTCACCCGCCACCCACAGTTCGTTGATGAGTTCGGGGTAGCAGTTGCAGTCCCACACTCCCATGCCATCGGGGAGCGGTGACTGGGTCCAGTTGCGTGGTACGGAGAACATTGCTGTATCGCCGGAAACTGGATCAATCGACACGGTGATCATGGTGTCCGTCCGGATTCCTGTTCTGCCCTCGCCAAAGTCGCCTCCGATGAGGAGAATGTTCAGCCGATCGTGGCTTTCCCAGAAGTTCGCCTCCGGCTCTGTCGTAGTCGTGGTGGTCGGTGTGGCGGTGCCGCCGGTTGCGGTCGTTCCGGGGGGTGACGTGTTTGTCACCGTTGTGGTCGTCGGTGAACTCGATTGAAACACGGTCGTGATCAGGTCGTATTGGACGATGTCGTAGTAGCCGAAGATCGCATGGGGGAGTACGAGCACTGCAGCGATCCCGATGCCGGCGCCAAGCATCGCACCCATCGACGGTGAGATGTTTCGAGGACCCTTGGACCTACCTGTGCGGTAGGCGTCGTCCGCTGCCCAGAGGCGATATCCCAACAAGACGATGTTCCCGATCATCATGGCGGCGAGCTGTGACGGCTGGAGCCACAACTTGGCGAGCGTCAGTGCATCGCCCATGTACAGGAAGAGCCCGACAATGATGGCGAGATCGATTCCGACGAGGATGGTGCCCTTGCGGCGATCGCCGACAATGAACTGCCCGACACCGGGAATGATCGCGGACGCGACGGCGGCGAGGAGCGGCTTGGACGACGGGGAGGGTTCGGAGTGTTCGGGCATCGGCGACATGGTACGTCCGGCTCCTTGATACTGAAGGTATCCAAACTCTGCTGGCGAGGTACAGGCTCCCATACCTGTTGGCTTGAGTCCATTAGGCTCACCGGCGGCCGAAACTGAGTGCTGTGGATCACCCTGAAGACACCCCCCGAATCGAAAATCAACCACCTTCGCGGGCGGCGCGGTACGCGTACATGCGAAGCGATGGGACGCTTGATATTGTCGTCGGCAGCCTCATTGCTGGACTCGGTAGCTACGCCTTTCAGTTCATCGCCGGTCGATCCTTGGGTGAGGAAGCGTTCGCTCCCATCGGCGTTCTCCTCACGGCTCACTTCCTTGCCTTCCTGATCGTTCTTGTTCCCGTGGAGCAGTTCATTATCCGTCGGTTGACGCTCGGCGCCAGGGGATGGGTCCTTCCCGTTCGAGGTGTGGCGCTTGTAGTGGTCACCGGGATGGCGGCCGCTATCACGGTTGCCGTTTCTGGCGACGACTACTTCCGGTTCACGGACCGTGAGACGCTGGTCATGTTTGCTGTCGCCACCGTCGTGACGCACTTCGTTTTTGCTACCGGACGCGGGTATCTTGCCGGATTCCGTCGGTTCCGTGCTTACGGGCGATCGTCGGCCGCCGCATCCCTTCTCCGTGTTGCCATTGCGGCTGCCGTGGCTCTCACGGTCAA
>QQUL01000214.1 GCA_008501565.1 Armatimonadota bacterium | reverse complement strand
GCGGCCGATGTGCCTAACCCGGCGTCGTCGGCGTGGAGCTGGCTCGCCACCCAAACGGAGGACATACAAGCCGAGGTGGCGAGCGATCCACGAACCATCGACGCCCAGCTCCAAGAAGGCAGGTGCCTGTCCGCGACCGGCTACGACAGGACGACACTGCACCAAGCCAACGAGTCGCTTGACCAACAATCATGGGCAATCGCTGCCGAGTTCCGAGCGGGCTCGACCACGTACGAAGATGCGGTGCGAGCCCTGGAAGACCTGTCCGCACAACAGAGCCAGCTGTGGGAACTCACTGATCCGTGCATCGATGAGCGCCTGCGAATCGTCGGTCTTGTTTCGGCTGAGAAGGAAGCGGCATGGTTGGCCGACAACGGCGACGTATTCGCCGTGGCGGTCGCCAGATTCGTGGAGGAGATCGACCATCTCAAGCACCAACTGGACGCCATTGCGGGCGAGCCCTAGCGTGAGACAGTAGATGGATATGCGACGGCTTTGGGGGCTCATCGGAGCAAACCAAACAAGGCTTCTAGGGCTCGCTGACCCGCGAGAGGTTGTCTAGTGGCACCGTGGCCGAATTGCCACGGTGGATCGACAACGTTGCCGGGGCCGGATCAAAAGCTCGTGTCGCGAATGATTGGTGTCCGAGTGGGAGGCGTCCATTGGCGGTGCCCGTGTGCTGGTGATGATCGTTGAGCCAGATCGGGATGCTGCTGAGACGCTTGCCCCGCTTGCCGAAGCGTTGGGAACCGTACCGTAAACTCGCACACGACGACGACCTCGAGTGGTGGACAGTCGTTGCGAAGCCGACTCCACCACCCATCATTCGTGGCATTGGCGCTACGAATGAGAAACTCGCACCCGCGGTTCGCGTTGCGCCGGATCGATGGGTGCGTCTCGTGTCGGCGACCGCTCAGAATCCTCCCCTGACGTCAAGTTTCGTGGCATCGCTTGTACTTGTAGCCGGAGCCACATGGGCACGGATCGTTCCGACCGACCTTCAGGCGCTGGGCAGGCTCGAGCGGTCTTGTCCTGGCACTCAGGTAGTCGGTGTGAAGGTTGCCCGCGAGCTCGATCCCGAGATGCTCTTCCTGTCTGCCGAGGAAGTCGAGCGAATCGCCGCGGCAATTCGAGAACCCTACGGAACGCTCGTCTATCTCCTGGCATACGGAGGACTCCGGTGGGGAGAGGCCGTCGCAGTTCGCCGCAAACGTTGCGGCCTTCTGCGATCCCGGATCGAAGTGACCGAATCGCTCTCAGAGGCTCGAGGAATGCTTCACTTCGGTTCCACGAAGACCTATCGCAGCCGTATGGTGATACTCCCCGCGTTCCTCAGCGAACTACTCGCCGAACACCTTGCCCGAGAGGTGGACGACAGCCTTGATGCGTTGGTCTTCACCTCGCTCTTGGGAAAGCCGCTGCGGAACTCCAACTTCCGGCGTCAGGTTTGGTACAAGGCCGTGGCCGACGTCGGCACAACCACGACTTGAGACACACCTGCGCGGCCCTGCTCATCGCCCAGGGAGCACATCCCAAAGCGATACAAGTACACCTCGGTCACTCATCGATTTCGGTGACGATGGACCGCTACGGGCACCTCTTCCCGTCTGACATGGAGGCTCTGGCGGTGGCCCTCGACGGGGCGCGTAGTGAAGCTCTCGCGGTCCAGATGCGGACCAACCGCGGTCCAGAGGTCATCGAGCTGACCAGTCGATAGCCTGAAACCCTTACAACGCAGGTGCTTCAGCGGCACGCCCGGAGGGACTCGAACCCCCAACCTTCTGATCCGTAGTCAGACGCTCTATCCAAATTGAGCTACGGGCGCTTGGTGAAACGCGAAGTATACGGGTCATCCCTACGTTCTCCCCTGGACCCTACTGAACGGCGAACGGCGCCTTGTCTGGTGGCTGGGCGGAACACCAGATGCTGCACGATTGCCAGAATCCGGGTACAGGCGCATGGATTAGAATTGTGCACGTCGACGTGACGCCATCGCGAGAGATCCATTGAGCCATCCTGAAGACCCATGCCTGCGCGACGCAGGTGAGAATCAGATGCAGCTACTCGCCGAACTGCGATCAGAAGCCCCGGTTGTGAAGAGTCAGGAGCACGGGTGGATGGTTCTTGGCCACGCCGAGGTCATGGAACTGCTCCTCGACCACGAGACCTTCTCCAACCAGGTGTCAAGCCACCTCTCTATCCCCAACGGCATGGACCCACCGCAACACACTCATTTTCGCAGTCTCATCGACAGCTTCTTCACACCGGTTGCCATGGCCGAGTTCAAGCCGCGGTGTCAGGAAATCGTCCAAGAGCTGGTGGCCTCTTTGCCACGTGACGAGGACATCGAAGCGGTCACGAAGGTCGGCGAGGAGTTGGCTCTACGTGTCCAAACAGCATTCATGGGCTGGCCTGCCCGGATCGAGGAATCGCTGCGTGCATGGACACACGCAAACTTGGAGGCCACCCGGTCTCGGGACCAGGAGGCTGCAGCACAGGTGGCACAGAGCTTTTCTGATCAGGTACGAGAGATCATCTTGGATGATGGTCGGTCGCCTGTGGACGCAATCAGCTCCTTGATAAGTGCCAAGGTTGATGGCCGCTCGTTGGCTGAGGAGGAGATTGTCAGCATTGTGCGCAATTGGACCATGGGAGAAGTCGGCACCATTACGTCTTCTGTGGGGATCATTGTCGACCACCTGGCGCGGGATGCTGACCTCCAGAGCGATTTGCGCTCGCACCCCGACGATCTCGGCATGGCTGTCGACGAGATCCTGCGCATCCACGGACCACTGATGACCAATCGCCGTGTGGCAACCCGCAGGGTCGAGTTGGCGGGGCAGGTGATCAACAAGGGAGATCGGCTCACGATCATGTGGCCACAGGCAAACCGGGACGAATCGGTCTTCGGAGACGCCGATGCCTTCCGGCCGGAAGCTAATGCGCCCATGAACCTCCTCTATGGGGGAGGAATCCATATCTGTCCCGGCGCTCCTTTGGCCCGTATGCAACTCACCATGATTACCCGCGAGTTGCTCCAGCAGAGCTCGAGCATTGAACCTGGCAAGGACCCCAGTCAGCGGGCTGTCTTTCCTTCAGGTGGCTTCGCTGCTGTCTGGGTTCGGCTCCGCTGACTTTCCTCGCTCAGACCTTTGTTGGCACAACGCGGATTGGCCATTTCACTTGCAACCAACATCCAGATGATGGACCCCTGGGCAAAGTACCGTCGGAGTCGGTACCGTCTGCAGTGATCACTCGGGTGCTCAGTATCTTGCCGCCCTGGCGGTCCAGCTGGTCATCGATGCCGTTGTTGCGATCGTCGGTATCTGATGCTTGAGTGCACCAGCCGCGAGATCGTGAAAGTATCCCGTACATCAACGAGGGAGGAACTGTGAACCCTGAGCTCAACAACCTCGCTGACGAGTTCTGGGAGTACTTTCTCGAAACGAACCCGCTCACGGCACACCTGAACGGCGACTATCGGTACATGGACAAGGTCGAGGACGCCTCGCGGGCAGCCGAGGACGCGGACATCCGAACGTACCGCAGGATCGCCACCCAAGCCGCAGCCATCGACCCGGAGACCCTCGACGCTGCCGACAAGGTCACCCGTGAAACCCTCATCTACGAGGCGGGCGCGACCGCAGACATCGCCGAAACGCGACAGGCAGAGTTCGGAATCGATCCCATCTTTGGACCGCAGGCTGCCTTCCAGGTCCTGATCCCCCAACTCACCGTCGAGACAGCAGAACATGCCGAGAGAATGCTCGACAAGTATCGGGGGGTCGCGGTCATGATCGATCAACTGTCCGATCGTCTGCGTGAGGGCATCGCGTCGGGTCGGGTGAACGCGAGGTTCGCGGTTGACAAGACCGTGGCTGCGATCGACTCGATGCTGGCGATTCCCATTGAGGACGACACGTTCCTCAAAGCACAGATGCCCGAATCGTTCTCCGATGAAGACACAGACACCTGGCGAGCGAGCGCTGCGGTGATCGTGAAGGATGACATTCGTCCGGCATTTCTTCGATACCGCGATGTCATCAGAGACGAAGTCGGCCCGATTGCTCGCTCAGACGATGAAGCCGGGCTGACCTTCCTTCCAGACGGCGATCTTGTCTATTCGCGCCTCATCGCAAAGTACACGACGCTTCCGCTTCAGGCCGGAGAGATCCACCAAATCGGTCTCCAACAGATAGACCGCCTCGCCGAGGAGTATCGCGAGATCGCGGGTCCCATCGTCGGCACAACCGATCTCGCCCAGATCTTCACCGCGTTGAGGGAGGATCCTGTGCTCCATCACACGAGTGGAACCGACGTGATCGCACAGTGTGAGGAAGCGTTCGCAGCGGCGAAGGCCGAGATGCCGAACTGGTTCGGCCGCCTGCCGAAGTCCGACTGCTTCGTTCAAGAGACGAGCCACGGCGCTGTCGCCTTCTACTTCGCACCCGCCGAGGACGGGTCGCGCGAAGGAACCTTCTTCATGAACACGGCAGACCCATCGTCGTGGGCAACCTACGAGGTCCAATCAACGGCGTTCCACGAGGGAATACCGGGTCATCATCTCCAGGTCGCCATCGCCCAGGAACTCGGCGAATCAGTACCTGCCTTCCAGCGCAATGGATTCATTTCGGCGTACGGAGAAGGCTGGGCTCTCTACACCGAGCGGTTGGCAGACGAGATGGGGCTCTACTCCTCCGAATTGGATCGCGTCGGGATGCTGTCGGCTGATTCGATGCGCGCCTGTCGGCTCGTTGTCGACACGGGCATGCACGCCCTTGGGTGGTCTCGTCAGCAGGGAATCGACTACATGGCGGAGAACTCCCCGATGACGATGCACTCGATCGTCGAGGAGATCGACCGCTACCTGTCAAACCCGGGTCAGGCTGTGTCGTACATGATCGGAAGGCTCGAGATACAACGGATGCGGGCCGAGGCGACACTCGCCATGGGCGACGCATTCGACATCAAGGGGTTCCACGACGCCGTGCTTGGATCCGGTCTCGTCACGCTGCCGACCCTCGATCGGATCGTCAGGGAGTGGGCTGCCTCCACGCAAGCGAGATAACGCTCCCCCGGCTATGTCAGCGTGGTTGCGGGCGACTCCAACCTGGCCAACCAGCTGAGGGGTCAAACCGACACGAGTATGCTGCGCGTGACAGCACCTGGGTTGATTCTGGCTGGCTCGACACCGAACATGGAGGACACCGCGTGACCTTGCCAATACTCAACGATGATCGGCTCGGAGAGCTCCTTGATCTCATGCACGGGGCCGACAGTGTCGAACTGAAACTGACCGTGCCCGACACCGACCTCCGATCAGCAGTCGACAGTCTCGGGATCGATCCACTCGAAGCCCAGATACGTCAAGTGGTCTTCTTCGATACTCCCGACCTTGCGTTGAATACGAGCGGAGTGGTCGTGCGCGCCCGGCGGGTACAAGGCGGTAAGGGCGATACGGTCGTGAAGCTGCGACCGGTGACCGTCGACCAGCTCCCCGAGCTGCGCCGCTTCGAAGCCATAGGTGTCGAGGTGGACGCTATGCCGGGAGGGTTCGTGGCCTCGGCATCACTGAAGGGAAAGTCGAGTGCCTCCGACGTCCGCAAGGTGATGCTCGACGGGTCAGGGGTCTCGGATCTGTTCTCAAAGACACAGCGGGCCTTCTATACGGACCATGCACCCGACGGCATCACGCTTGACGACCTCGCAGTCTTGGGGCCCATCACCCTTCTCAAGCTGAAGTTCCCCGTAGAAGGCATCGGTCCAGAACTGGTCGCAGAGCTTTGGTTCTATCCGGACGGGTCACGCATCTTGGAGCTGTCGACCAAGGCCACACCCAACGACGCCCTCAACACTGCCGCCGAGGCGCGTGCCCGTCTCACCGCACTTGGCATTGATCTTGGCGGGGAGCAGCAGACCAAGACACGGACAGCCCTTGATTACTTCGCCGGTCTCCTCAACAGTCCCGGGGCGGCGGTGTGACCACAGGCACGGGTCCCATCGTCCCGCGCTGGGAGTGGCGAACGTTCGGAACACGGTTCGGGCGTGCCGAGGTGGTGTTCGAGAGCCTTGAACCCGAGGGGGTGCAGGAGTCCGACGAGCTGTACTTCCTTTCCCCCGGTGGGGCGAATGTGAAGATCCGAAACGACCTCGTGGATGTCAAGGTGCTCGAGGAAGTCGACGCAGACGGTCTTGAGCGTTGGATGCCGATCCTCAAGGCAGAGTTTCCGTTGACCTCCGCCACGGTTCGTCAGATCGTCGACGCCATGGGCATCGGTGACATCACACTGCATAGGGAAACCTTCACACTCGACGAGTTGATCACTGACCTGGCGGCAACCGTGCAGTTGGTGCAAGTGCACAAGCGACGGGTCCGGTACTCCGTTGGTGGATGCACCGCGGAAGTCAGTGAGGTCACGGTCGACGGTCGTCCGACGCGGACCATCGCCATCGAATCGGAGGACGCCGCGGCAGTCGTTGATGCGGTGCGTGAGGTGGGCTTGGGGAGCTACATCAACACGAACTATCAGAAGGGTCTTTCCTGGGTTGTCGACGGGGCTCCTGAACGCTACGCGATCATCGATGTCGGAACGAATTCGGTCAAGTTCCATGTCAGCGAGTGGAGGGACGGACAGTGGTCCACGACGCTCGATCGTGCCGAGCTGACCAGGCTCGGTGAGGGTCTCGCCGAGGAGGGCTCGATAACGCCCGATGCGTTTG
>QQUL01000351.1 GCA_008501565.1 Armatimonadota bacterium | reverse complement strand
GGACGTCACCGACCGGATCGGCACCGTCGGGGAGACCCGGCACGACGGCATCGTCTGGTAGCGTGCCGTGGGCAGACGGCAGAAACGTTTCCATCGCCGGATCGAGAAACCGACTCGGGAGTGCATACGAATGGGCACCGTTCGATCCATACCGATGGTGGTAGAACCGTTGCGGCACGGTCACAGCGAGGTGGTCCTTGGCCCGCGTGACCGCGACGTACAGCAGTCTTCGCTCCTCCTCGACGCCACCGGGCTCGGACAGCGCCATGTCTGAGGGAATGTTCCCGTCGGCGGCGTGGATCACGGTCACCGAACGCCACTCGCCTCCCTTGGCCGAGTGGATCGTCGACAGAATCAGATAGTCGTCGTCAAGATGGGGAGCGTCGGCCAGGTCGCTCGTGCTGTTCGGCGGGTCGAGGGTGATCTCAGCGAGAAACCTGCTCCGCGATGAGTAGTCCGCTGCGAGTGACGCCAGGTGATCGACGTCGCCAAGTCGGGCCGCGGCGTCGTCATAGGAGCGATCGAACACCGCATCACAGAAGTCCTTGAGCCGATCGATCTGGACCGATGGGGCCGGCTCGTCACCGTGTGGTCCCGCAGCGTCGGACAGAACGTCACGCAACAGACTGAGTACCTCTCGCGTCTCGTTCGACACAGGAAGGTCGTACCGAAGAAACGCCTCGAACATGTCGATATCGCCGGCTGCGGCCACTTCCGCAAGGTGATCCATGATCTTCACGGATGTGGCGGGTCCGACGCCGGGGAGCATCAGAAGCACCCTGCTCCAGGCAAGCCCATCTTTCGGGTTGTCGAGGATGCGCAGAAGTGACATCAGGTCCTTCACGTGTGCCGCCTCCAGGAACTTGAGTCCGCCGAACTTCACGAACGGGATGTTGCGACGGGCAAGCTCGATCTCAAGGCCACCGCTGTGATGCCCCGTGCGGAACAGAACCGCCTGATCTCGCAGATCGATGCCGTGCTCGCGAAGGGCAAGCACACGATCACACACCCAATCCGCCTGGGCCGCCTCATCGAAACAGGTGACCAAATCCGGTGTCGGACCGTTGGGTTTCTCGGTCCACAGGACCTTGTCGAACGCGGTCTCGGATGCCGCAATGACAGCGTTGGACGAAGCGAGGATTTGGGGAGTAGACCGATAGTTGCGCTCCAGCGTCACCACCGTGCAATCGTCGTATCGGTCCGGGAACGACAGGATGTTCTCCACCTCGGCCGCACGGAACGAATAGATCGACTGGGCGTCATCACCCACCACCGTGAGATTGCCACCCGAACCGCACAGCGACATCAGAAGGTCCGCCTGGGATCGGTTCGTGTCCTGATACTCGTCGACAAGCACATGATCGAAAAGGCCCCGAATGGTGTCCCCCGACGGTGAGTCCATCAACGCCTGCCAGTACAGGATCAGATCGTCGTAGTCGATGATGTTCTGTTCCCGTTTCCGGATCGTGTATGCCTTGAGCAGGGTTGCGATGTCCTCGGCATGTTCGGTGCACCACGGAAACCGCGCCTTGAGTGTCTCAGACAGTGGAATCCGTGAACTGACGACGCGCGAGTAGATCGCCGCGATCGTCTCCTTCCGGGGGAACCGTGTCTTCGTCGTGCCGAAGCCGTGCTCGCTGCGCAGGATGCCAAAGAGCGATTCGCTGTCGGCGCGATCCATCACGGTGAAACCCTCCGACAGTCCGCAGGCGTTCCCGTATCGACGCAGCAGCCGATTGGCGACGGAATGGAAGGTTCCTCCCCAGACGTTGCCCGCTGAACGGTCCTCGATGAGTCCACCGACGCGGCGCAGCATCTCTGAAGAGGCGCGACGAGTGAAGGTGAGCAGCAGAATCCGATCGGGCTGCACGCCATCATCGATCAGCCTCGCCACCCGCGCAGCCAACGTCCTTGTCTTCCCGGTGCCTGCACCAGCAACGACCAACAGCGGCCCATCGCCGTGCAGGACCGCTACCCGCTGCTCAGCGTTCAGCCCCTCGAGATATGCGGCTTCGGTCCGGACAGTATCGAACATACGTTCGACCATAGCATGGAGAGCCTACAGCTTTCGGTTTTCCGCCTACAGCTCGGGGACTACGAGGGCGGCGTCGAAGCGTTTCCGGATTTCGGTGAAGCGGTCGGCGAAGGGGACCTCGTCCTCGTCGAAGGAAGCGAGAGCAACCTTTTGCGCTTCGTAGTCGACGTTGGTGATACCTGCGTTTGATTGGAGCATCCGCCACGCCTTGCGACGCTCGACACAGAACAGGACCATTTTCCGACTGATCAACATCGCCCGCACATTGCCCTCGCCATCCTCAACCTCGATGTAGACACCGAAGTCCGGGACGTAGGAGCGATGTGTCGGATCGAACACCCGCCGTGCCACAACATCTCGCTGGTTCACAAGGAGCAACATGTCGTCCAAATGGGCGAAACCCTCAGTCGAGGCAACGGGTTTGAGATGTCGTCGGAATCGGGCCTCCGTGGCTGCAAAGTGTGCCACCGTGTATTGGAAGGTGCGATCGGTCAGCTTCGACGTTATCTGCGCCCAATCCCGGTCCCGGTTCGGGTTCCCTGAGACGTCGAGAGCCTCCTGATACGTTTCACCAAGCTGTGGATCCAGGACAAACTGGGGCATCCCGCGGGAGTCCCGGACCAGCCCGGCCTGCTGGGTTGAAACATCATCAGCCACACCGTGCTCTGGCTGGCAGGTCGTGTAGGACTGGATGAACGCCGTCCCGCGGTAGTCCAGAGCATCGATGATCGATTTGTAGAACTGGGCCGTGTTCGCCAACGAAACCTGAGCGACGAACGCCGAACCGTGACCGGAGATGAACGTCTCCGCGACGCCCTTCTTTTCGGTCAGCTTTCCCTGGGAGGCCTCGCCGAACTGGTTCATGTCTCCCCCGCCGGGCATCGGAGTGGAGTCCGAGTTCTGGCCACCCGTGTTGGAATACACCTGCGTGTCGAGCATGAGGAGCTTCACGTTCGGGCGGTTCTGGAGCACGACCTTCGACACGTTCTGATATCCGATGTCGCCCATGCCGCCGTCACCACCGATCGCCCAAGCCTTGGGGAGCTCACGAATCTCTCGCTCGGTCATCGTGTTGTCTGTCATGTGGGTGAGTTCGAAGTAGTCGTCCTCCGAGATCCCGACGCCGAGCACCAGGATGTCGGCGAGCCGCTCGGGGATCACCGACCGCCGCGCATGATCGACGATGAAGCTCTCACCGAGCAGCCAGGTGATGGTCGCACCGTCCTGGAACAGCGAGTTCATCCACGGATACGGATGCGGGTTGTTCGGTGGGGTCGATCCGTACACCGTGTTGCATCCCGTGTGGGCACCCATTGCCATGACCGACATGCCGTTGGGGATCGTCCCGTCGATTGCCTGGAGGTCTCGGTGGTTGAACGCGTCCTGACGCATCGTCAGGACGAGGGCTTCGACGATCTGCTCGTCGGTGATCTCGCCGTGGGCTGCAATACGGCTCGCCGTGTCCTCGATCGTCTCTCCGCCGAGCCCGAGGATTGAATGGGCAACCAGCATCCTGAGACGTTCGTACGACTCGACATCGAGCGCTCGAACCTCGCCGAGCATCTTCATGCCGTGTTCCTCGAGATCAAGCGCCTTGCGATCAAGCCGGTCGGCCTTGTCGTGGTACAGGGGCCGCATGTAGGCCTCGGTGAGCGACGCAACAGCATGGAGCACGCTCTTTTCACCACATCCGGCGCAGGCACCGTCTCCGCTCACGAGCGCCTCGTAGTTCGACCTCACCATGAGATGGTTCTTGAGGTGGGCTGCCGCAGACTCCACGGGGTCATCGGGGTCGAAGCGTCCCAAGTACTTGGCAGGCGTGTCAGGAAGCATGTCGATGAAGTTGATGCCCGACATGTGATCTGCGTTGATCGTTGGGGTCTCCTGTGCCATTTCGAGCGCCTCCCATGGGCATTCGAGGACGCACTCGGCACATCCCTTGCACAGATCCGACACCATGATCGCAAACAAGCCGCCCGATCCTGGCTCTGAACGCTCGAGAGATCGGAACAGGTGCGACGTCTTGGTGTAGGCGAACGGGACTCGTTCGAAGAGCTCCATGAACTCTTCCTTGGCGACCTCACCAACGGTTTCGATCGCCGCCACATGCTTGCGCAGAATGTCGACGAACGGAACGAGATCCTTCGCCTTGGCCACGTCAAGCAGCTCGGCGCGGATGGCAGCCTCGAGATCGGGAAGCGCCTCAACCATCTTCGCCCGTTCGTCAAGATCGAGGATGTAGGCGCGGGCAGCGGTTCCAAGAACGACATCGAAGTCCTGTGCAACGTTCGGCAGTGCCGTGTCCGGACAGGCCGTGATGCAGTCCATGCACGCTGTGCAGTTCTCCGCGATCCACAGAGGCGTCTCGCGACGCGCCACATACTTGCTTGCGGTCCGGCCGGTCCCTGCCGCCATCATCGAAACGGACGCCAGGGGCGTCGCGGGCTGGTTGTAACCGAGTCCCGCCTTGAATTCCTTGTTGAACGTGGATGCAAGGGTGAGCGGTATTCGGGTGACCTGCTCGGCGGGTTGCTCTGCAGCGGGGATGTCAACGCTGCATGATCCGCAGGCGGTGAGGGCGGACAAACGCATCGAGGAGCGGTCGGCAGCGCCGACGTCTCCGTACGGCACGTCGCGGACTTCGTCGAATCCGGCGGTCATGACGGTCATGTTCGATTCGACGACCGCATCGCCGAGGCGTCCGAACTTCTTCTTGTACTGGTTGTGTACGAGCTCGCGGAACCGTGCATCCGATACGCCGTACTCCTCGAGGATCCCTGACACGGCGAAGAACGCACCGAGGAACGCGTTGCCCTGCATTCGCAGCTGGAGGTCGGGGCGGTTGGTTGCCTCGCGTGCGATCCGGAACCCGGCAAGGGTCACGATCCTGATCTTCTTGTCGATGATCTCTTGCCGGTACTTGGGAGGGATGCGTTCCCACACGGTTTCGGGATCCTCCTCGGATTCCCAGACGAACGTTCCGCCCTCATTGAGCCCGACGAGTGGATTGGTGTGCGTGAAGATCTTCGGGTCGCAGCACAGCACCACATCGACATGGTGGAGGTCGCAGTTGGGGTGAATCCGTTTCGGGGCTGCAACGAGGAAGTAGGACGTTGGTGCGCCCTTCTTCTCCGACCCGTACTTCGGGTTCGCCGAAACGTGTATCACCTCTTCGAGTCGACCGAACTCGTCGGTCTCGGTTTGATGTTCGAGCAGATCGTCACCAATCGCGCCGATGACTTCCGAGAGGTTCTTGCCCGTCGTGATCATCCCCCATCCACCGATGGAGTGGAACCGAACCGCAATGGCACCTTCGGGGAGCAGCGACGGGGTTCGGTCTCCCTTCACCGCATACGGATGGTCGATGCCGAGCGTGAAGTACGTTTCGCCGTCATCAACGGTCCGTCCATCTTGCCGTGCGCGAAGACCCACCGCGTACTCGTAGGCCCCGATGATCGCTTCTGGCCGGAAGTCTCTCGACCCGAGACCGTAGGAGGCCGAGAGGATCAGCGGAGTGTTCTTGTCGGTGAGCCCCTCAATGTGGGAATCGAACCCGATGAAACCAACCTCAAGTGCCTTGTTCAACGATGATCGGATCTCCCTCGTCAGCTGGTTGTCGCCAGACATGCCATCGTCGGCACGTTCGAGAATGATCACTCTTCGCTTCCCGGCAAGTGCCTTGACGATCGCCGCTTCGGGGAAGGGTCTGAGCACGTTGATGTGGACAGAGCCGACACTGGCGTTGTCTTCGGCACGCAGATAGTCAACCGTGGCTTCGATGTTCTCCGCTGCCGAGCCGAGCGAAACAAACACTGTTTCGGCGTCCTCGGTCTTGTATTCGGTGACGAACCCGTAGTGACGGCCGGTCAGTTCCTCCCATTCCCGATACGCCGCATCGAGGAACGGAAGGATGTCCTCGGAGAAGTTGTTCCTGCGAGCAACCACACCGTTCATGTAGTGCTCCTGGTTCTGAACCGGGCCGAGGAGCATCGGGTTCGTGAGATCCATCATCATCGGGACACGGCGCCGTGTAGGGCCGAACAGCTCGCGCTGAGCCTCGGTCGGCGTCTCGATGATGTCGTCGTGAGCCCCGAGGTATTCACGCAACAGATCTGCCTCGTGCTTGTAAAAGGTGCGTTCGAGGTGGGAAGTGAGGAAGCCGTCCTGGATGTTCATCCCGGGGTTCAAGGAGAGTTCGGTGACCTTGCGCAGGATCACCGCCTGATCTGCAGCCTGCTGTGCGTCCTTTGCGAACAGCATGATCCATCCGGTGTCCATGGCGGCATACACATCGTCATGTCCGCAGTGCACGTTCAGTGCATGCTTGGTCAGTGCCCGCGCCGCGATCTCGACCACCATGGTCGAGAGCTTCCCTGGTGCGTGGTAGTACTGCTCGAGCCCGTAGACGACGCCTTGGCCGGAGGTGAAGTTGACCGTCCGGTGACCGGTCACCGAATAGGCGATCGCCCCTCCCTGGGCAGCATGCTCACCCTCGGCCTCGATGGCGATCTTTGCGTTCCCGAAGACATCGAGGACGCCCTCAGCGAATGACAGTTGGTAGTTCTCACCCATCTCCGTCGACGGTGTGATCGGGTAGACCACACCGGCCTGGGGGATGTCAGCTTCGGTGTGATAAGAGACGAGCTGCTGGACGTTGGTGGTGACCCGAATCCCCGGATACTTGGGCGTTGCCATCCT
>QQUL01000098.1 GCA_008501565.1 Armatimonadota bacterium | reverse complement strand
GCGCGGCGAGCTCGACATTGCTGATGCGATCGCCGAGTTCGCTGACCATCCGTTCAAGGTTGAGATCATCCAGGGCGTCGATGCCGACGAAGGTGTCGACGACACCGCGGTCTCCACCTACCGAAACGATGGCTTCCTCGATCTGTGTCGCGGCCCCCACCTTCCCTCGACCGGCCGGTTGAAGGCCTTCAAACTGCTTCGTTCGGCGGGGGCATACTGGCGAGGCGATGAGAGCAACCCGCAACTTCAACGCATCTACGGGACCGCTTGGGAGTCCAAGAAGGCACTTGACGAGTACCTCGTGAGACTCGAGGAGGCGGGCAAGCGCGACCACCGGAAACTGGGTGCGGAACTGGATCTGTTCTCATTTCCGTCCGAGCTCGGATCTGGGCTTGCCATCTGGCATCCAAAGGGAGGCATTCTCAAGACGGTGATCGAGGACTACTCCCGTCGGACGCACCGCAACGGCGGCTACGACTATGTCGTTTCGCCCCACGTTGCAAAGGCGGAGCTGTGGCAGACCTCCGGACATGCGGAGTTCTATGCGGAGAACATGTACCCGCAGATGGAGCTCGACGGATCTGACGACAAGGATGGGCAGGCGTACGTCGTCAAACCCATGAACTGCCCGTTCCATATTCTCGTGTACAAATCCTCGACGCGTTCGTATCGGGAGCTGCCCATGCGCCTCTTCGAGCTCGGGACGGTGTATCGATACGAGCGATCCGGTGTGATCCACGGTCTGCTGCGCGCCCGCGGCTTCACCCAGGACGACAGCCACATCTTCACAACGGAGGATCAACTCGCCGAGGAGCTTCAGAATCTGCTCGATTTCGTGCTCATGGTGTTGCGTGATTTCGGATTCGAGGAGTTCGAAGCCGACCTATCGACACGGCCCGACAAGTTCGTCGGAAACGTCGACGCATGGCGGCGTGCGGAGGAATACCTCGCAGCGTCACTCGACAACGCAGGGCTCGACTTCCAGCTCGCGGCCGGTGAGGGAGCCTTCTACGGGCCGAAGATCGACATCCACGTGAAAGACGCCATCGGTCGCCGCTGGCAGCTCTCAACTATTCAGGTCGACTTCGCCCAGCCGGAGAACTTCGAGCTTGAGTACGCAACCGCCGACAACACGCGGGAACGCCCCGTAATGATCCACCGCGCGTTGCTCGGCTCGGTTGAGCGTTTCGTTGGGGTTCTGACAGAGCACTACGCAGGAGCGTTCCCGATGTGGCTGTCACCGGTCCAGGCGACGATCATCCCTGTTGCTGACCGCCACAATGACTACGCAGCCTCTGTGGTTGAGCAGCTCTCGGAAGCCGGGATACGCGCCGAGGTTGATACCGCGGATGACACGGTTGGTGACAAGATTCGAAAGGCGATCACGCAGAAGCATCCTGCCGTGATTGTGGTCGGCGACAATGATGTCGACAACGGGACCGCCGGAATCCGTCTCCGGGGCGACGAACACGAAGAACGCGGGGTGGCGCTCGACGCGGTGGTCGCTCGACTCGTTGAGCTGGCTCAACCACCGCGCTAGAGCACTAGCTCGACGAGATTTCCGACGTCGCTGACGCGCTCGTCATTAGGCTCCCGAGGCGAAGCACCACCGCTCATTTGTCGTCTGCTGGAGGATCCTCCGTGAAAACCGTCGTAAGAGCCCTCGCGGCTGCCGTTCGCAAGGCGCCATGGGTCGTCATCGCCGTGGTCATTGTTGTGTCCATGATTCTTGGATTCATGGCGTCGAAGTTTGTTCCCGCCGAGGATCAGAACGAATCGTTCGCCCCGGAGGCCCCAGAACTGACTGCTTCCGCCGAGATCGCAGAAACATTCGGTGTCGTGTCGAGCATGCAAGTCGTCGTCTCAAGCACCGTCGGCGACGTCATCACGCTGGACGCGCTGATCGCAGCGATGGAACTCGACAAGAGCGTCCGTGCCTCGAGTGTTTCGGAATACCTCGTGGACCAGCCCCAAAACCCAGCGGTTCTGAGCCACCTCATGCCGGTGATGCTCGCCATCGAAGCCGGTGCTCCGATGCCGACGACCGATGCCGAAGTCAAGGCCTACTACAAAGCAGGCTTGGATCAGATACCCGTCCAGTTCCAGTCACAGCTGACTTCGTTGTTGAGCAAGGACGCAAACCTTGAGACGGCAACTGCCGAACTCGGACTCGGGATCATCACCTACGCGTCCTCCGAGGACTTCGACGAGCTGGCCCAACGAGCCTTGGACATTGCCGATGCGATCGAGGCCGCACCCTCTCCGGAATCAATCACGGAGGAACCTTTCAACGTCGAACTGATCTTCTCCGATACGGACGAATTTCAGACAGAAATCAGCCGACTTCTGATTGCGGCTGCAATGATCATCCTGCTGGTCCTCGCCATCGTCTTCTTGGTGCAACCGAAGCGTGGCCGAGGGCAGATAGCGTTCATCGTCGGCATCGTCCTGATGGTCACGGGTGCCGCGATCGCGGTTGTTCCCGGCCTTGCGAAGATCTTCCCGGATCTGTTCCCGGAATGGATCGCCGACGCCGAGCTTGCGCCGGTGGCCCTTGGCGCGATCGCCTGTTACACGATTGCCTTCCTGCTGTGGGCCGTCGCAAGCACGAGACTCCGTCGCACCACGGCGGACACGCTGGTCACATTCCTCACGATCGCCCTGGCCATCCAATGGATGAACGGCTACGGATATCTGCGGTTCGGGGATCAGTCCCAGATGGTGCAGATACTCCCGATTCTGCTCATCGGGCTCGGGGTCGACTATTCGATACACATGACGAGCCGGTATCGCCAGGAGCTCGCTGGCGGACGGTCTGTCGACGCAGCGATGTCAACCGCGATCAGAACCGTCGGCGTGGCATTGATACTGGCAACGCTCACCACGGCAGTCGGGTTCCTGACCAACGTCACCAGCTCGATTCCTGCACTCGCCGAGTTCGGGGAGCTCGCAGCCGTTGGTATCGCTTCCTCCTTCCTCCTGATGCTGTCATTCGTACCGGCCGTTCGGGAACTGCTCGACCGAAAGGCAGAAAAGGCCGGCACGATCGACCTTGACGGCCTCGAGAACGGCGATTCCCGCATGCTGCCGAAAGCGATCGGGAAGCTCGCCGTGCTCCCGCGTCGCTTCGCCGTCGGCACACTGATTGTCGCACTCGCCCTTGCTGGGATCGGAGCGTTCGGGATGACGAAACTCTCGACGGAGTTCTCTTTCCTCGATTTCGTTCCGACAACCTCACCGCTGCGTGACACGGCCGTTACGGTCGACCAGGACTTCAACTTCCCCGAGACCACGTCGGTGCTCGTGAAGGGTGACCTGACGGCAGGAAGCTCGTGGAATGCCATGTTCGCTTCATACGCCAATGCTGCAGAGGTGCCGGACGTTTCGACCATCACGTTCGAGTCGGGGGCCGAGATCGCTGCCGGGCAGTCCCTGATCGGCTATCTCGGGGAATGGTTGAACCCCTCGAGCCCGACGTTCGACGCTGACTTGCTGAACATTGCGATCGGGGTCGGTTTCACGCAGCAACAGACCGTACCTGACGACGCCGATGTGTCCCCCCTCTACGACGCGGCATATGCCAAAGACCCCATCACGATGGCGACCGTGCTCGCCCCCGACTACCAGTCGACGGTGTTCTATCTGAGCACGACCGCAGGAGAAAGCGGCGCCGACGAAGTCGCCGACGGCCTCAATGCGGCATTCGAACCGATGTCTGTGGTTGGCGGAACGGCGATCGCCACTTCCACGTTCATCATCAATGGGCTCGTGGTTGACACCTTGCGGGCATCACAGGTGTCCTCGCTGTTGCTGACACTCGGGGCAGCGCTGCTGCTCCTCGTCGCCAACTTCTGGTTCCAATCTCGCCGACCGATGCTCGGCGTGATCACCACCATCCCCGTTGCCATCGTCGTCGTCTGGACCTTTGGCATCATGGCGGCCTTCGGCATTCCGTTCGGACCGATCACGGCAACGATCTCGGCGCTTGCGATCGGTATCGGTATTCCGTACATGATCCATGTCACCCATCGTTATCTGGAGGAACGACAGGAATTCGATGACCTCAATGACGCCGTCGAACACACACTCGTGCACACGGGCGGGGCACTTGCCGGTTCGGCACTGACCACCATCCTTGGATTCGGCATCCTCGTGACGTCGACCACGATTCCGTTCCGCCAATTCGGTTTCGTGACGTCGTACACCATCTTGTTGGCGCTGATTGCCGCAGTGATGGTGCTTCCGTCGATGCTGATGCTTTGGTCACGGTGGCACGTCAGCCGGGGCAATGCTCCTGTGTCGATCTCGATGGTCTCAAATGACGACGCGGGTGACCAGGCAACGACGTAGGGACTCATGGCAGGATCAAAACCCAGCTCCGAAGGTCCCATCAGCGATCCGGTTGGACCGTTCCGCGTGCTCGACACGGCGACGAGACGCCGCGCCGGGATGGTCTATCTGGCAGTGGGGCTACTCGCCGCTGTGCTGATCCTCGTAGCCGACGTCGAGGCGATGTGGCTCACGGCGGTTGCGCCCCTGGTGCTCCTTGCCGCTTTCCAGTTTGCCGGAGGGTGGAAGATCAAGGTCACCGACATGGAGGCGATCACCATCGCCTCGAAGCATGCTTCGTTCGATGTCGGCCACGGATCCGCAACTCTCGGCTTCCGCGGTTGGCTGGCCAAACCAGTGTGGCAAGTGCTCGTTTTCGCCTCCGGACCGGCGCCTGACCACCAAGCGCTGATCACCGTCGACGGCCTCTCCGGCGACATCCTTGGAAGCTACGAGGAAGAAGTTCCTACGCCTTGATCGACGGGTGCTCGACGCTGTCCGATCCATCGCGCGGTCAGCCCGTATTTCCATTCTGGGACCACGGTTCCCATCCGGGTCTGGCAACATGGGGTCATGGACGCACACATTCTGGTCGCAGATGACGACGAGCGCATCGCCGCGAGCGTCCGACGAGCGTTGGTGTATGAAGGGTTCAGCGTGTCGGTCGCCCACGATGGATCCGAAGCACTCCGTATTGCCCGTGACACCGTTCCCGATCTGGTGATCCTTGATGTGATGATGCCGGAAATCGACGGTGTCGAGGTCTGTCGACGCATCCGTGCCGAGGGCGATACCGCTGTGCTGATGTTGACTGCGAGAGACGCGGTTGCCGATCGCGTCGTGGGGCTCGATGCGGGCGCCGACGACTACCTCGTCAAGCCGTTCGCGTACGAGGAGCTCCTTGCCCGTGTGCGCAGTCTTCTTAGGAGACACGAACCCGGTGCACGCAACATCCTCAGAGTCGGCAGCCTTGTTGCGAACGTGGACGGGTTCGAGGTCTCCATCAACGACCGCCCTGTCACGCTCACGGCGCTTGAATTCAGGCTCCTGGAATACTTCATGCGAAATGACCGCATCGTCCTATCGCGTCCGCGCATCCTCGAGGCGGTCTGGGGCCTCGACGTTGACACCACGAGCAATGTCGTTGACGTGTATGTGCGCTACCTACGAAACAAGCTTGAGCTCGACGGCGAGCCTCGGATGATCCACACGATCCGGGGTGCTGGCTATGTGATGCGGGCCGGGTAGTTGAAGATTCGATGGAGGCTCACGTGGTACGGGATCGGCTTCACCGCGCTGTCGCTTGCCGGGTTCATCATCGTGATCATCCTGCTTGTCGCCGGAGCTTCCGGCGAGGATCAGGACAAACTCCTGGCCGGGATCGCCGACGGGTCAGCCGACGTGATCGAAAGCTTGGACGCTCCGCTGGAGTTGTCCTCGTCGCCTCTGGTTGTGGATGCGAATGTCTCGGATCAACCGTTCACGACGGTGTATGACGATTCGGGAGCTGTCCTCCACTCGACGGGAGTCGTCGACGGGTTGCCCCTCCATCTCCCCGCCGCTGTTGTGGTTGAGGCACTCAGCTCGGGCCAATCACAGGCAGATGTCGACGGTGTCCGAGTGCAGGTCAGACGATGGGAAAACCCGACCCTTGGAGTAGGCGTTGTCGCGGTCGGGCAGTCACTCCGCGTTGCGAAGCAGCAGGTTGCCGGTCTCACGGCGTTTCTCGTGATCTTTGGGGTTGTCGCGCTCGTCGCAGCTGGCATCGGGGCGTGGTTCATGAGCGGCCGCGCCCTGCGTCCGCTTCGACTTCTGGCAGAGACCACGGACGAGATCGGAGCCACCGGCAATCTGTCCCAGCGGCTCCCACCCGTTCGGCAGAATGACGAGGTCGGCGCTCTCTCGGAGTCGTTCAACACCATGCTCGAAGGTATCGAGACGGCACGGCATGATCGCGAACTCACCATCGACGCTCAGAAACGATTCGTGGCAGACGCATCCCATGAGCTGAGGTCTCCGCTCACCTCCATCAGAGCCAACGCAGGGTTTCTTGCCGGCAATCCGCATGCCTCCGCACAGGACCGTGCCGAGGCCACAAAGGACATCTCCGACGAGGCCGACCGGATGACTCTGTTGATCGACAGCCTCCTGGCACTCGCACGGGGTGACGCCGAAACAGACGGAAGCGAGGCCCACATCCCGGTGGATCTCAGCGGTGTCGTGAGGTCTGTGCAACGTCGGGCACGAAATCTGGCCGTTGAGGTGGCCGTGCAGACTCCGGATACCTGCATCGTCATGGGTGATCACGCACAACTCGCCGAGTTGGTGTGGATCCTCGTCGACAACGCCGACAAACACGGCGGTGACACCGTATCCATTACGGTCGTTGAACGTCAAGGAGAAGTGAAGATCGTGGTCGAGGACGACGGTC
>QQUL01000241.1 GCA_008501565.1 Armatimonadota bacterium | reverse complement strand
GACCGAGGAAGTCCATCTTGAGGAGACCAAGCTCTTCGACTCCGTGCATCTCATACTGAGTCACCACCTCGGCACCTTCGCCCTTGCGCTGAATCGGGACGATGTTCGTCAATGGCTCAGGTGAAATCACAACCGCTGCCGCATGAATCGAGTCCTGGCGTCTCAGCCCCTCAAGCCCCCGCGCCGTTTCGATGATTTCGGTTGCGCCGTCGAGTGTCTTCATGAGATCACGCAGCCCCGCGGCGGCGTTGTAGTGATCCCGATCATTGGCTGAGGCATTGCTGTCGGGCTTCGTCAAGCACTGGTCGATCGTGGCGTCCTTCCCGAGGATCGCCGGCGGCATCGCCTTCGCCAATTGGTCACCCGTCGAGTACGAGTAGTCGAGAACACGGGCAGCGTCCCGGATCGCTTGCTTTCCTTTGATCGTTGAGAACGTGATGATTTGGGCCACGTGGTCAGAGCCGTACTTTTCGGCGGTATATCGGATCATCTCGGAGCGATAGCGCTCATCAAAGTCCATGTCGATATCTGGCATCTCACGGCGACCCGGGTTCAGGAACCTCTCAAAAATGAGTCCGTACTTGATGGGATCGAGATCGGTGATGCTGAGGCAGTACGCAACAATGGACCCGGCAGCACTGCCTCGTCCCGGCCCGGTGCGGATTCCTTGAGTCGCCGCATACGCAATGAGGTCCCACACGATGAGGAAGTAGGACGAAAAGCCCATGTTTGAGATGACTTCAAGCTCGTAGTCAATCCGCTCTGCATGTTCACGGTCCAGTGCGCCGTAGCGTTTCGCTGCACCCTCGAGAACCAATTGCCGCAGATACGAGTCTTCGTTGTGCCCATCGGGCACCGTGAACGGAGGCAGGAGGGTCTGGTCGAAATCGATTTCTACGCGTGCACGCTCTGCGATGAGGAGGGTGTTGTCGCAGGCTCCCGGGTACCGATCCTGGGGAAACAGATTCCTCATCTGGGACGCGGACTTGATGTAGAACTCCTGTGAATGAAACTTGAAGCGGTCTTCGTCGGACTTGATGGAGCCGGTCTGGATACACAGAAGCGCATCGTGGGCGTCTGCTTCGTGAGCGTGCGTGTAGTGCGAGTCATTCGCTGCCAACAGCGGGATGTCGACCGTCTTTGCGATATTCAACAGGTCGTCCATGATCTTGCGCTGGGCCGGAATGCCGTGGTCCTGAAGCTCGATGAAATAGTTGCCAGCGCCGAAAATGTCCTTGTACATGGCCGCGGCGGCAACAGCCCCATCGAAATCTCTCTCCTGGCCACGCTGATCATCATCGGTGCGTTCGTCGACACCGAGAAGCTGTGGAACGTGACCTCCGAGACAGCCGCTCGTTCCAATCAGACCCTCGGCATGCTCGGCGAGTAGTTCGGCGTCGATGCGCGGCTTGTAGTAGTACCCGTCGAGATACGCCTTGGATGCAAGCTGCATCAGGTTCTTGTAGCCGACTTCATTCTCGGCGAGGATCGTCATGTGGTACCGCTTGTCCTCCCGTCTGGGAAGTCGGTCAAACCGCGACCCGGGAGTGAGGTATGCCTCGATGCCGATGATGGGATTGACCCCCTCGCGGGTGGCAGCCTTGACGAAATCCACCACGCCGTAGAGCACACCGTGATCCGTTATTGCGACCGCGGGCTGACCGTCAGCCGCGACAGCTTTGACGAGATCCGCTACTCGTGCGGCACCGTCGAGCATCGAGAATTCGGTATGTACATGGAGATGCGCGAAGCTGTCAGCCAATCGAGTTCCTCATCGAATCACATGCATGTAAGCAGCCTCCGTCGTCATGTGTCGCAACCGCCCAGATTTCGGTCTGACGCCAGCCGAGGTCATCTCAACACGTGCTCGTTCTAAGGTACTAGCAGATCGCCGATGAGTGTCTTTCTCGCTCGACAGGGCGGTGCCTCTCCCCGATTCGACGAAGGAGGACGGATGAGTGTTGTCGGAATTCTCACAGGCGGCGGCGATTGTCCCGGCCTCAATGCGGTCATACGCGGCGTTGTGTGTCGCGCCGAAGAACACGGGTTCGAGGTCGTCGGGATCAGGGATGGCTGGCAGGGTCTGATCCAGAATCGCATCACACCCCTGGATCGTGACGCCGTCCGAGGAATTCTTGCGAGAGGTGGGACGATACTCGGGACGTCCCGGATGGATCCGTATGTCCACGGTGATGGGCTGGCGAGCTGTCAGGCGACACTCGACAGCAACGGCATAGAACGACTGATCGTGGTCGGCGGGGACGGCACGCTCAAATCCGCGTTGGGATTGGCGAACGAGGGTCTCGCGGTCGTCGGTGTTCCCAAGACGATCGACAACGACATTGCAGGAACCGACATCACCTTCGGGTTCCAAACAGCCGTCCAGGTCGCGACGGACGCCATCGACCGACTCGTGACTACGGCCGAAGCGCACAACCGCGTAATTGTCGTCGAGGTGATGGGCCGGACACGAGGATGGATTGCAACCCACGCGGGAATCGCCGGCGGGGCGGACTACATCCTCGTCCCCGAGTACGACTACAACATCGACGAGGTCGTTGCCTCACTCCGGGCTCGTCACCGTGGCGGTCATCGGTATTCGATCGTCGTGGTCGGTGAAGGTATCGCCGCTCCGGAGGGGTACGTCGGAGAGGCTACCAAAACCGACACATACGGCTTCGAACGACTCGGCGGTGTCGCATATCAGGTGGCCGCAGCCATCGAGGATCGGACGAACTTCGAAACGAGGGTGTCCATTCTCGGCCACATCCAGCGAGGAGGCACCCCTGTCGCGGCGGACCGTGTGCTCGCCACCAGACTTGGCGTTGCCGCCGCCGACTTCACCGTGGAGGGCATGACGAGCGTCATGACCGCGGTACAAGGAACGAGGATTGTCCCGATCCCACTCGAGGTTGCCTGCTCAGACGTCCGCGGTGTCCCCGAAGACCTGTACGAAACCGCAAGAACCTTCTTCGGATAGGTCAGGGGCACCGGCCGCGACTCCCCTACGACTTCTCTAAGTCGCTATGTAGCCACCCTTTGCATTTGCTCGGGTCAGCGCGCTAGGGTGGCCGGCGAATCATAGGAGGCCAAACCGCGCCGACTGGGAATGAACCACCCACGTGTGTTCATGTGCGAGTCAGGTTTCCCCGTCAGGAAAGGGAACACCACCATGTCCCGAAGATTCCTCACGCTCCTTGCGGTCCTTGGTCTCGCAATCAGCGTCCTTCTTCCCGTCACGGCGACGGCAGCTGCGCCGGGACCGGACGACGTCGGACAGCAGAAACCGGACGACTTGTCGCATCCGCTCGGAGATCAGCAGCGTGCGAATCGCGAGATTGCGGCCGAAGCGCAACTCATCGGTAAGGCCTCGGGCGGATCAGTGCACAGGGTCGCCCACGGGCAGTACGTCGAGTTGGAGCGGCAAGGCGAGGACACAATCCTCACCGTGCTCGGCGAGTTCTCCGACCACGCACACAACACGATGATTCCTGAGCCGGATCGGTCTATCGACAATACGACCCATTGGGTCGACGATTTCAGTCGAGAGCATTACGAGAACATGCTGTTCTCCGAGGCTCCCGGTGAGGTTTCGATGCGGAACTTCTACATCGAACTCTCATCCAATCGGTACACGGTCAATGGAACGGTCAGCGACTGGATAACAGCACCGGATGTAGCGGTTTCCTACGACGATGACCTCCCAGCACCACAAGGTGTGTGGCGGTTTGTCCAGGACACCGTCGACGGCTGGTACGCCGAACTGCAAGCCACGATGACTCCTGATGAGATTGACGCCTATCTGGCACAATTCGATGTCTGGGACCGATACGACTACAACGGCAACGGCAACTTCGACGAGCCGGACGGCTACGTCGACCACTTCCAATCAGTACACGCTGGAGAGGGAGAGGAAGCAGGCGGAGGAATACTCGGTGGTCAGGCCATCTGGAGCCACCGTTGGTACGCATTCTTCAACCTCATCGGTACTGCCGGACCCACAGGCAACCTCGCCGGCGGGTTGGAAATCGGTGACAGCGGTCTCTGGATCGGCGACTACACAATCGAGCCAGAGAACGGCGGCGTCGGCGTGTTCGCCCACGAATTCGCCCACGACCTCGGACTTCCCGATCTGTACTCGACGGCCGGCGGAGAGAACTCGACAGGGTTCTGGACGCTCATGTCGTCCGGTTCGTGGCTCGGCGACGGCACCGTGGACATCGGGACCCGCCCGGGCCACATGGGAGCTTGGGAGAAATTCCAGCTTGGTTGGCTCAACTACGAAGTCGCGTTCGCCGGTGAGAAGTCCACACACAAGCTTGGACCAGCATCTGCCAACACCAAGAAGGCTCAGACAGTCTTCGTCGTGCTTCCGGACAAGGAAGTAACGCAGAAGATCGCTGATCCCTATGCAGGGGACTACTTCTACTACAGCGGATCCGGCAACAATCTTGACAACTTCATGACGAAGACCGTCAATCTCGCAGCGGGATCATCCCTGTCCGCGAAGGCGAATGTCCAGATTGAGGTGGATTGGGACTACGCCTACGTCGTCGTCTCGACCGACGGCGGGGCAAGCTGGGATCACATAGCGACAAGCTTGTCGACGAACTCTGATCCGAACGGTCAGAACTTCGGAAACGGCATCACGGGCAATTCCGGTGGATGGGTGGATCTAACAGCCGACCTGAGTGCCTACACCGGTGATGTCATTTTGGGGTTCAGGTACTGGACCGATGTCGCAGCCGTTGAACCCGGGTTCATGCTCGACGAAATCCAGATAACGGGCTATCCAAGCGATGGTGCGGAAGCCGATGCCGGTTGGACCGTCGACGGGTTCAGCGTGACAACGGGAACCGAAACAGCGTCGTTCTTCAACGCCTATGTGGCGGAGAACCGGAATTATCAGGGCTACGACGACGGGCTCCGCGTTGGACCGTACAACTTCGGATACCCGGCGCCGCTGAACAACTGGGTCGACCACTTCCCCTACCAGGACGGACTCCTGATCAGCTACTGGGACACGTCGTATTCAGACAACAACACACCCACCCACCCAGGCGGTGGATTGATCCTGCCGATCGATGCACACCCGGACGCACTGCTGATGCCCGGAGGTGCCCCGTGGCGCAACAGGGTCCAGTCCTATGACTCCACGTTCGGCAAGTCAAAGACGGACAAGGTCACGCTCCACGTCAATGGCGTCGCGACCACCTTCGGAGGACTCGCGGGTGTGAGAACGTTCGATGATCGCAACAGCTACTGGGATCCTGCGAATCCTTGGGGCAGCGTGATTGTCCCGAATACCGGTACACAAATCATCGTCAAGAGCACAAGCGCGCATGGCGCGATGATGCAGATTCAGGTGAGACCGGCGAAGTAGGCGAAATCGAAATCGCAAGGAAGGGGCGGCTCCCAGCACGGGGGTCGCCCCTCCTTCGATTCGGTCCATCGGACAAAGCTGCGGCGAGGCATCCTCAGTCCCGCGGTGGGGGAACCACAATCGAGGTGTTCGGTGTCTTCGGGAAGGTGAGACCAGTCCCCGGTTCTGGGAGTTCACCCGGGGGTACGGAGCCACCCGCTGTGTCGTCATCGTCGCTGCCCTGTACCGGCGTCTCTGTGCCATCCTCATCTGGGTGATCACCGCCAGGATCGTTGACCGATGTCGTGTCGTCAGGCGAAACACCGTCCTCTGCCTGGCTCACATCGGAGGTCCCGGTCCCCAGATTCTGCGACACATCCGTTGTGGGATCTGGGCTACCTCCGGGGGGCGTGGAGTCCGGCGGAACGTTTGCACACCCCGCCAGCATCACGATGCCAACGATGAACACAACCGGTATGTATTTGTGCACAATTGCCTCCACGCCTGAGACGCTCCAGCCCCAAGTCTGGTTCCCGACACTACCGGATTCCCCGATGAGCGAAGCCCGATCATCCTGACACCAGTCTGAACCCGATGTGGTGGTCCTGATAGGTTGGCGGATCCTCGAAGTGGCGATAGGCCGACCGTGCAACAAAGGGATCCGATCCCCACCAACCTCCCTTTTCGACCTTCTTGAAGCCCTGCTCGGGACCTGTGGGGTCAACCTGTGGTTCCGCCGTGTAGTAGTCGGTGTCGAGCCAGTCGTTGACCCACTCCATGGCGTTGCCGGCCATGTCGAAAGCACCGACCCAGCTGGAGCCATCGGGATACGATCCAACGGGTGCCGTATGTTGCAACTCCGTGACGTTCGCCTTCGTTGGATCCCACTCGTCTCCCCACGGATAGATCAGCGAATCCGGACCCCGGGCCGCATACTCCCACTCCGATTCGGTTGGCAGCCGCGCACCGCGCCAGTTGGCATACGCCTCAGCCTCGTACCAAGTCACACAGACGCGTGGATACTCCGGACCACCGCCACAGTCGACCGGTCCGGCGAAGTCCCACTCCGATCGGAATGCCCATCCTTTCTCCGACCAGAATTGGGCGGCGTCGTACCCCCCGGCGTCGATGAACACTTTGAATTCGGCGTTCGTCACCTCATGGGCGTCGATCCAGAATCCTTGGGTGATCGTGACTTCGTGAGCAGGCTGTTCGCTTGCCAGCTCAGGTTCGGCCCATGCCGGAGGTTCGAGACCCGTGGTGTCCGCCGTTCCCTGGACGAAACTTCCTGCCGGAACCCATACCTGTGCAACCCCGCACCCATCGGTACGTGTCTCGCCGGGAGCAGTTCCCTCACCGGGAACGGTCACACCACACGGTTCAACAACGAAGACTCCGGACGTCGTGGTGGGCG